>NZ_DASUHS010000096.1:0-68564 GCF_036273375.1 Mycobacterium sp.
GGATCGGGTTCGACGTGTGGAACGCCGTGTCCAAGGGGATCTGGGAGCGCCCGGTGCGGCTGCGGTCCCGCTGACCGCGCCATCCGCCTGACACCCCGTCCATGGCGCGACTGTACCCGGCTAGCCATAGCCGGTGGTCAGGCGCATGTCGTGGACTGTTCAGCGCAGCATCGGGGCCGGCCGGCCCGGTGCCGACGACGCGGTCACACACCCGCTCGGCGCCATCCGTCGGCGGCCCGCGCGGCGTGGATCAGCGCGTCGCATAACTGGCGCAGCTCGGTGGCCCCGGCGCCTTCGTCGACCGCCGTCGCGACGTCCTCGGCCGCGCACCGCACCTGGTAGACGCGATCCGACAGGTCGGCAGCATCCTCGGCCGACAGCACCACCGCGTCGTCGGCCATCGCTGCCGCGCCGTTCCGGTTCAGCGAGGCCCGTTGTTCGTACGCGCGCTGCCGGCACGACTGCCGGCAGTACTGGCGGCGACGACCCATTCCCGCATCGGTAACGTCTCGGCCGCACCACCGACAGGGCTGCGGGTGGGTACGGCGGCTCACGCCTGCCGACTTTAGTCGGGTTTTCTCGTTGATCCCGGTATCATTGATGGTCGCGTCGCGTACGCCGGCTTCGGCCGGGGAACTGCGCAGATCGCCGCAGCGTTTGCTAAATGAAGAGTTTGCACTGAATTGCTGTAAGGGAGCCGGAGAGCTCCGAGAAGACCTAAAGGAGTAGCAGCCATGGCTGATCGCGTACTGAGAGGCAGTCGCCTCGGGGCCGTGAGCTACGAGACTGACCGCAACCACGACCTTGCGCCGCGTCAGCTCGCGAAGTACCGGACCGAGAACGGCGAGGAGTTCGAGGTTCCCTTCGCCGACGATGCCGAGATTCCCGGCACCTGGCTGTGCCGTAACGGCCTGGAAGGCACCCTGATCGAGGGCGACCTGCCTGAGCCGAAAAAGGTGAAGCCGCCGCGCACACACTGGGACATGCTGCTGGAGCGTCGCTCGGTCGAGGAGCTCGAAGAGCTGCTCAAGGAGCGCCTCGAGATCATCAAGACCCGCCGCCGGGGCTGACCCGCGAATTGAGCCGGGCCGGCCGTACCTAGGTGCGGTTGTCGGCCCTGGTGGCCCGGGCGCCCGACCGTCGGCCCTGGACACCCCAGCGTGTGACCTTGACTAGGGCTTCGCTGATGTTGGATCCGCTCATCTTGGACACGCCGAGTTCGCGCTCGGTGAAGGTGATGGGTACCTCGGCGATGGTGAACCCGTTGCAGATCGTGCGCCAGGTCAGATCGATCTGGAAGCAGTAGCCCTTGGAGTCGACGCCGTCGAGATCGATCGCTTCGAGCACCTCGCGGCGATAGGCGCGGTAACCGGCTGTGATGTCGTGCACGCCGATGCCGAGCGCCAGCCGGGCGTAGGTGTTAGCCGTCCACGACAGGGCCCAGCGCCGCTTCGGCCAGTTGCGCACCGTGCCGCCCTCGACGTATCGCGACCCGATGGCCAGATCGGCGCCGCCGTCGACGGCGTCCAGCAGGCGGTGCAGCTGTTCGGGCGCATGGCTGCCGTCGGCGTCCATTTCGACCAGCACCGAGTAGTCGCGGCCCAACCCCCACGCGAAACCCGCCAGGTACGCCGCGCCCAGACCGTCCTTGGCGGTGCGGTGCATGACATGCGTGCGACCGGCGTCGGCCGACGCGAGCTCCTCGGCGAGCTGGCCGGTGCCGTCGGGGCTGCTGTCGTCCACCACGAGCAGGTGCACGTGCGGGCAAGCTTCCTTGAGCCGCCGATGGATGACGGGGAGGTTCTCCAGCTCGTTGTAGGTGGGGATGATCACCAAGACGCGCTGGCTGGGACGATTGCCTGGGACTTGGGGCGCCGGCTGGCCGGTGGTCATGTAACTCCTCTATGTCGCCCGAAATCGATGCAGTGCCGGCCGTCCTGGTCGGACGGGGCTGGTCAGTCGCCGTCGTCGGCCGGCGTGCGATCCCGGGGGTCGGGCGCGGTGTCTGAGTCGTGCTCGTCGGGCGGGGGTTTGGCCGGGGTCGCACCGGCCCCTTTCGATTGGCGTGTGGACCGCAGACGTACCGAACGCGGGAACCATCCATTGTGCCGTATCCCGGCCAGGATCACCGCTCCGGCCGCCAGGACCATGACCCATTGCAGCCACGGCCCCCACCGCGTCGCGGGCGTCAGCCTCGTCTTGAGGCGCACCTGCATGTCCAGATAAGCAGGCTGGAAGAAGTCGGTGCGGGCCAGCTCGCCGCCGTCGGGGGCCACCACCGCGCTGATCCCCGTGGTGCCGGCAACCACCACGTACCGGTCGTGCTCGACAGCCCGGACCTTGGCGAATGCCAGCTGCTGCTCACTCATCGTCTTGTTGAAGGTCGCGTTGTTCGCCGGGACGGCCAACAACTGTGCACCGCCGAGCACCGCTTTTCTCGGCACCCGGTCGAAGATCACCTCCCAGCAGGTGGCGACGCCGACGGGCACCCCCGCGATGTGCACCACATCGGAGCCCTGGCGGGGCACAAAGCTTCCGGCGCGGTCCGCGTAGCCGGACAGGTGCTTGAACAGCCACGGCATCGGCAGGTACTCGCCGAAGGGCTGCACGATCTCCTTGTCGTGGCGATCGGCCGGACCGGTGGCCGGATTCCACACGATCATGGTGTTGGTGTAGTTCGGATCCTGCGGCGGGCGTCCCGGCACGTCGAGCACGCTTCCGATCAGGATCGGAGCGCCGATGGCCGCCGCGGCCTGCGAGATTTCCAGGGCGGCGTCATTATTGACCAGCGGGTCGACGTCCGACGAGTCTTCGGGCCAGATCACGAATTGCGGTTGCGGGGCCGCCCCGGAACGCACCTCCTCGGCCAGCCGCAGGGTTTCCTGGACGTGGTTGTCCAGCACCGCGCGCCGCTGTTCGTTGAACTCGAAGCCCAGCCGCGGCACGTTGCCCTGTATGGCCGCGACGGTGACCGATGGCTCGCCACCCGACCCGGTACCGGCGTGGCGCACCTGCGGCCAGACGATGACCGAGGCGAACAGCACCAGGCAGATGCAGACGCCGGGGAGCACCACCGCGGGCGGCGCCTGATCGGGGTGCACCGGATCGTCGGCGCGTATGTCGGCGGCCGCGCGGGGCGCCGGGTGACCTAAGTGCCACCACTTCACGATCTCCAGCGCGATGGCCGTCGTGCTAAAGCCCACCAGCATGATCGCCATGGACAGCAGCGCGACGCCGCCGAGCTGGACCAGCGGCAGGAACGGACCGTGCGTCTGACCGAATGCCACCGATCCCCAGGGGAAGCCGCCGAACGGCACGATCGACTTGAGCCACTCCTGGGCCGCCCATACCAGCGCGAACCAGATGGGCCAGCCGGGTAGCCGGCGCACGATGACAGCGCACAGGCCGAAAAGGGCGGGAAACAGCGCCGATACGGTCGCCAGCGCGATCCACGGGATGGGGCCGACCAATAGCGCGACCCACGGCAGCAGCGGCAGGTAGAACGCCAGCCCGAACAGGAAGGCGTAACCCAGGCCGCCCGCCGGCGTGGTCGCGGGGTGCGTCAGCACCCAAGCCAGCAATGCGGCGGCCACCACGGCGCCCCACCACCAATTGAGCGAGGGGAAACTGGCGCAGAACAGTAAGCCGGCCACCACCACGCAACTGAGCCGGGTCAGGCGGGGCAACATCGCGGCCTGAGCGCCGGGCAGCCGCGCGATCACCGCGGCCACCAGGCCGGCTACCGCGCCGCCCGCCGCGGTCCCCAGCCGACCGCCGGTCGGCGCGTGTTTCTCGGGCGGTGCCGGTTGCGCGGCGTTTTCGTCCCGGTCGTGCTCGCCGGCGTGCGCTTCTTGTTCGACGTGGACGTCGGCGGGCTGGTCGTCGCGGTCCGACTCGGCCTCGTCGCTGATCGGGTCGGTGCCGGGCCGCTGCGGCAGGTCCGCGTCCACCGCATCGGTTTGGTCCGCGGGCTCGTCGCCGCGCGACGAATGCCTAGCCATGGATGACAGCGCCCCGATGCACCGTTCGCCGGCACCGGGGTAGGGCGTCGCCCGGGCCCAATCGTGGCAGCGGGGGCACACGCGAACGCGCATCGGTCGACCAGCGCTGGACAGTGTCGCGCGGGGCGCGTACCTCCAGGCCCCCGGCATCCCAGATGACGTACGAGGCCGGCGCTCCCGGCACCAGGGTGCCCGCCTTGCCGTCGCGGACACCGGACGCCCGCCAGCCCCCGCGGGTGGCAGCTGCGAACGCGGCCCGCGCCGAGACCCCGCTGCCGGGGGTGCGGTGGTTGACCGCTGCGCGCACACTCACCCACGGGTCGAAATCCGTGACCGGAGCGTCGGAACCTAGCGCGAGGGGCACGCCTTGGGATGCTAACAGCGCAAAGGGGTTGAGCCGACTGCCTCGCTGGGCACCGAGCCGCCGCGTGTACATGCCGTCGGCGCCGCCCCACAGCGCATCGAAATTGGGCTGCACGCTGGCGACGACGCCCCACTGGCCCAGCTTGGCGGCCTGATCGGCGCTGACCATCTCGACATGCTCCAGTCGGTGCCCGCAGTGTGCGACTGCGACCTGTCCGAGGTCGGCGACGACCCGCTCGAGGGCACTCACCACCGTCGCGACCGCAGCGTCCCCGATGACGTGGAACCCGGCGGTGACTTCGGCCTGGGTGCATGCCCGCACGTGCGCCTCGACGGCATGGGAATCCAGATAACAGGTTCCGGTGCGATGCGGCGCATCCGTGTACGGCTCGTGCAGCCAGGCGGTGCGCGACCCCAGTGCCCCGTCGACGAACAGGTCACCGGCCAGCCCGTGGGCTCCGGTCGCCGCCATCAGCTCGCGCGCCTGGGTGGGGCTGCTCACCGGCTCACCCCAATAACCGATCACCTCGACGCCATGATCGAGGGCCCGCAACTGCATCCAGTCGTCGATCCCGCCGATCTCGGGCCCGGCGCATTCGTGCACCGCGACGATGCCGGCCGCCGCGGCGGCCAGCAATGCTGCGGCACGGGCTTCGGCAAGCTGTTCGGCCGTCAGCAGGCCTCGGGCAACGGCTCGCACCAGATGGTGTGCGTCGCCGACCAGTGGCCCCTCGGCGTTGAAACCGGCCGCCGCCGGAAGTTCCCCCACCAGCCGTTGCAGACCCGTCGACGCGAGCGCGGAGTGCACGTCCACGCGGGCCAGGTAGGCGGGCCGGTCGCCGAGAACGGCGTCCAGGTCGCCAGTGCTGGGCGGGGCGTTCTCCGGCCACGACGTTTCATCCCAGCCATGCCCCCACACCGGCTGGCCGGGGTGTGCGGCGGCGTAGTCGGCGACCATCTGCAGACACTGGGCGTACGAGGCTGCCGAACGCAGGTCCAGCCCGCTGAGCATCAGCCCGGTGGCGGTGAGATGAATGTGGCTGTCCACGAATCCCGGCGCCACGAAACCGCCCTGGAGATCTTCGACATCGGCGCCGGGAAACATGCGGCGGCCGACCTCGTCGTCGCCCAGCCATGCCACGACGCCGTCGCGGACGGCCATCGCGGTCGCGTCGGGTTGGGCCGGGCTGTGCACCCGGCCGTTGACGAGCAGGGTTACCGGTGCGGGGCTAACGGTCACTATCGGTCACAGGCCAAAACTACGTGCACCGGAGGCGATAACGGTGATCAGACAAGGTGCGGTCCCCCGGCGCCGCGTCAGCGCCCGTCAAATCCTTGCGGCCGCACGGGCGCCTCGACGTCGCGGACGTCGATGACCTCGCCGTCGATGTAGTCGCCGTGGCCGCGGCCGGCATCCGAGTAGGCCCGACCCGGATGCGACGCCGGGTAAGGCTCCGCGCGGAAGGCGCTCGCGTAACTGAGTCCCGGCATCTGCCGCTGCAACTTGCGCACCGCCATGGCGGTCAACCCGGGGCCGACGGCCGACCGTACCGGCGGAATGAGCAGTAACAAGCCCAGCGCCGTGCTCACCAAGCCGGGAACGAGAACGAGCAGCGCGGCCAGGCTGACCAGCGCACCGTCACCGGCCGCAGCGCGTTGTCCGGCCAGGCCCGAGCGCAGTCGCCCGATCCGGCGGATGAGGTGGGAACCCGCCAGCGGGGCGACGATGCCCCAGCCGAGCAGGAAGGTCGCCACCAGCGCCAGCAGACTCCAGCCCCAGCCGATCGTCGACACCAGCGCGAAGATCACCGCGAGTTCGACGACCGCGTAGATCAGCAACAGCCGCGACACCATGCCAGACCAACGTCCGCGAACCACATCGAAGTTCCCGTGGTGCTCGCTGGTGTGATTGCAGTTAGATGACGCTATGACGACGATTCAGATCGATACCGCCGACGGACCGATCGATGCGTTACTGAGCACGCCTTCGGGGCAAGGCCCGTGGCCAGGTGTGGTGGTGATCCACGATGCGATCGGCTACGGCCGGGACAAGCAGTCGATTAACGACCGCATCGCCGCGGCGGGTTATCTGGCGCTCACCCCGAACATGTATGCCCGCGGTGGCCTTATCCGCTGCATCTCCCGCGTCATGAAGGAGCTGCAGACCCAGCGCGGCCGCGCCCTCGATGACATCCTGGCCGCGCGCGATCATCTGAAGGCCCTGCCGGAATGTTCGGGCCAGGTTGGCATCGCGGGTTTCTGCATGGGCGGCCAGTTCGCTCTTGTCATGTCTCCCAAGGGTTTCGACGCCTCCGCGCCGTTCTATGGCGCTCCCCTGCCCCGCAACCTCGACAAGACGCTCGACGGTGCATGCCCGGTGGTGGCCAGCTTCGGCGGCCGTGACCCGCTGGGCCGGGGCGCGCCCGAGAAGCTGAACAAGACCGTCGCCGCCAAGAACATCACCGCCGACGTGAAGACCTATCCTGGCGTCGGGCACAGCTTCGCTAACGAGCTGCCCGCCCAACCCCTGCTTCGCATTGCGGGTTTCGGCTACGACCGGGACGCCACCGAGGACGCGTGGCGGCGGGTGTTCGCGTTTTTCGGCGAGCATTTGGGAACGGGCGCCGCGACATAGTGGGTTAGTGCGCGTTCAGCTTGTGCGACAACACCGTTGCGAACGTGTGGGTATCGCCGGGCCAGCGCGCCGACACATAGCCGTCGTCATCGACGACGAATGCCGGCCGCGAGTCGGTCGGCGTATCGCGCGCAATTCCTGAGGTTTTCAGCCGCCAGTGCGGTGATCCGCGGGCGACGTCACGGAAATCGGTGGGATCTTCAAGAGCGCGTGTGACTTCCGACTGCACCGACATATACCCGCCGGGTTGGCCCGGTTCCTCGGTATAGGTCCGGTAGTAATCGCGATCCCAGAACCGGGTGAATCGGGTGAGGCGCCAGGCCAACCGCTCCATTGCCCACGTCAACGCCGTGGTCTTGCGTCCGTACAGGACGGAACAGCCGGTTTTGGGATCGACGCTGCGCGCGGCGAGGAGCACCCCATGACAGATGGCGGCCACCACCAGCCCCCGGGCGAAGGCCTCGACGACCAGCCGGTGCAGGATGTCGCTGTCGATGTAGCTGCGCATCCCGCGGGCGCGGTGCCCACCCGGCAACAACAGGCCGTCGACGCCGTCGAGGGTGGCTTGCGCCCAGGTGGCCGGATGCTGAAACTCCTTGGAGTGCATCATGTCCCGATAGGCGCTGCGCCCGGTCTTGTTGGCGCGCAGCGTCAGCCCGATCAGCCGGATGGCGCTCAGCACCGGCAGCGCGGACCAGATGTCCAATCCGCGGCCGCTCACCATGATGTCGTCGGCCACTCCGGGCGTGCCGGTTTCGGTCGCGAAGACGACCCGGTGGCCGCTTCGCGTCAACACGCTCCAGCTGACCGCGACCTCGGTCGGGTCGAAGTCGCGGTCCGGGATCGGGATGAGAACGGTGGCCACGGCGCCTTGGCGATTACGCCACTTTCAGTTCGAGACCGACGTTGTTGTCCATGCCGCCGCGCAGCTTGCTGAAGAAGTTGAACACCTTGCCCACGACGCCGTAGCGCTTGCCGATCGCATCGTAAACGGCGCCCGTTTCCGACTTGTCGAGGATGGCCGCCTTCCCCTCGACGGCCTCGCTGGTCGGGCGGCCGTTCATGGTGCAGGTGGCCAGCGTGACCCGCGGCGTGTTGCGGATTCGCTTGACCTTCCACGACTTTTCTCCGGTGATGACCAGAAGCCGATCCCCACGCTGCTTGTCCAGGGCGGCCCAGATGGGCGTCGGCTTGGGCTTGCCGTCCTTGGTGAACGTGGTCAGCAGGATGTACTGCGTCTTGGCAAGGTCGGCGAAGGTTGGTGTCACCAGAACAACTTACCGCCGCGCGGGGCTCCGTCAGCCTTCCAGGTCGCCCTCGGTTTCCAGGAGCGCCTGCCGCAGCCCGTCCAGGGTTTCCGGTTGCGGCGCCTCCCACATGCCGCGCCCGGCCGCCTCGAGCAGCCGTTCGGCCATGCCGTGCAGGGCCCAGGGGTTCGATTCCGACATGAATTTCCGGTTCTCCGGGTCCAGCACGTAACGCTCGGTGAGTTGTTCGTACATCCAGTCGGCCATTACCCCTGCCGTCGCGTCGTAGCCGAACAGGTAGTCCACGGTCGCCGCCATCTCGAACGCGCCCTTGTATCCGTGCCGCCGCATCGCCGACATCCAGCGCGGATTGACGACGCGCGCGCGGAACACCCGGGTGGTCTCCTCCGACAGGGTGCGCGTGCGGATCGCGTCGGGGCGGGTGTTGTCGCCGATATAGGCGGCCGGGGCCTGCCCGGTCAGCGCGCGCACCGTGGCCACCATGCCGCCGTGGTACTGGAAATAGTCGTCGGAGTCGGCGATGTCGTGTTCGCGGGTGTCGGTGTTCTTGGCGGCCACGGCAATACGTCGGTATTGCCGGTTCATGTCGTCGACAGCCTCCCGGCCATCCAGGTCACGGCCGTAGGCGAAGCCGCCCCACGCGGTATACACGGCGGCGAGGTCGGCATCGTCGCGCCAATTGCGGCTGTCGATCAGCTGCAGCAATCCGGCGCCATACGTGCCTGGCTTAGACCCGAAAATCCTTGTGGTGGAACGGCGTTGATCGCCGTGCTGAGCCAGGTCGGCCTGGGCGTGCGCACGGACGTAGTTATCCTCGGCGGCCTCGTCGAGGTCGGCGACCAGCCGCACCGCGTCGTCGAGCATCGTCACGACATGCGGGAAGGCGTCCCGGAAGAACCCGGAGATTCGCACCGTCACGTCGATGCGCGGGCGGCCCAGCTCGGCCAGTGGGATCGGCGCCAGGCCGACGACGCGACGCGATGCTTCGTCCCATACCGGCCGGACACCGAGCAGGGCAAGGACTTCGGCGATGTCGTCACCGGCGGTGCGCATCGCCGAGGTGCCCCACACCGACAGCCCGACAGATTGCGGCCACTGCCCGTGATCATCGCGGTACCGGGTCAGCAGTGAATCGGCAAGCGCGACACCGGCTTCCCAGGCCAGCCGGGACGGTACGGCTTTGGGGTCGACGGAGTAGAAGTTGCGGCCGGTGGGCAGCACGTTGACCAGGCCGCGCAGCGGCGACCCGGACGGGCCTGCCGGGATGAATCGGCCATCGAGGGCGCGCAACACCTGCTCGATTTCGGCGGCCGTGCCGGCTAGCCTCGGCACCACTTCGGTGGCCGCGAATCGCAGCACCGCGGCGACGGAGGCGTTTTCGGTAATCCGTTCGGCCGCATCGGCATCCCAGCCCGTCGCCTGTAAAGCGGCGATGAGCCCGCGGGCGATGACCTCGGTCTGATCGACCGTGGTCCGGTCGTCGGTGCCGTCCTCGGCCAGGCCCAGCGCCTGCCGCAATCCCGGCAGGCTGTGCTCGCCGCCGAAGAGTTGGCGGGCCCGCAGGATCGCCAGCACCAGGTCCAGTTCGGCTTCCCCCGTCGGCTTTTGCCCCAGGATGTGCAAGCCATCGCGAATCTGGACATCCTTGATCTCGCAGAGCCAGCCATCGACGTGCAGCAGCATGTCATCGAATGAGTCTTCTTCGGGCCGTTCGGTCAGACCCAGATCGTGGTCCATCTTCGCGGCCCGTATCAGCGTCCAGATCTGCTGGCGGATGGCGGGCAGTTTGCCGGGATCCAGCGCGGCGACGCTGGCGTGCTCGTCGAGCAACTGCTCCAAACGCGCGATGTCACCGTAGGATTCGGCGCGCGCCATCGGAGGGATGAGATGGTCGACCAGGACGGCGTGTGCGCGCCTTTTGGCCTGCGTGCCCTCGCCGGGATCGTTGACCAGGAACGGATAGATCATCGGCAGGTTGCCCAGCGCGGCGTCGGGGCCGCAGGCCGCTGACATGCCCAGGGTCTTGCCGGGCAGCCATTCCAGGTTGCCGTGCTTGCCCAGATGCACCACCGCGTGCGACCCGAAGCCGACGTCCAGCCAGTGGTAGGCGGCCAGGTAGTGGTGGCTGGGCGGCAGGTCCGGGTCGTGATAGATGGCGACCGGGTTCTCTCCGAAGCCGCGCGGCGGCTGCACCATCAGCACCAGGTTTTCCGATTGCATTGCGGCGATAACGATCTCGCCGTCGGGATCGTTGCTGCGGTCAACGAAGAGATTCCCGGGCGCCGGGCCCCAGTGCTGGGTGACCGTATCGGTGAACTCGGTGGGCAGGGTGGCGAACCATTCGCGGTAGTCCTTGGCGGACACCCGGATCGGGTTCCCCGCGAGCTGGCCTTCGGTGAGCCAGTCGGGGTCTTGGCCGCCCCGTTCGATCAGCGCGTGTATCAGGGCGTCCCCGTCGTTGGCCTCGACGCCCGGCAGTTCGCCCACCCGGTAGCCGTGATCGCGCATCGCCTGCAGCAGCGTGACGGCACTTGCCGGCGTGTCCAACCCGACCGCGTTGCCGATACGGGCGTGCTTGGTGGGATAGGCCGAGAACACCAGGGCTACACGCTTATCCGCCGGAGCGACATGGCGCAGCCGCGCGTGGCGCACCGCCAGTCCCGCGACGCGGGCGCAGCGTTCCGCGTCGGCGACATAGGAGATCAGCCCGTCTTCGTCAATCTCTTTGAAGGAGAACGGCACCGTGATGATGCGGCCGTCGAACTCGGGCACCGCCACCTGACTGGCCACGTCGAGCGGACTCAGGCCGTCATCGTTCGCGCGCCACTGGGCGCGCGGGCTGGTCAGGCACAGCCCCTGCAGGATCGGAATATCCAGGGCGGCAAGGTGTTCGACGTTCCAACTGTCATCGGGACCACCTGCCGCCGCCTCCGCAGGTCTCAGCCCCCCGGCCGCCAGGACGGTGACCACCATCGCGTCGGCGTCGGCAAGCCGTTGCAGCAGTTTGGGTTCGGCGGTGCGCAGCGACGCGCAGTAGACCGGCATCGGCCGCGCGCCGGCGTCCTCGATGGCCCGGCACAGCGCCTCGACGTAGCCGGTGTTGCCGGCCAGGTGCTGCGCGCGGTAGTACAGCACGGCGATCGTCGGACCGTCGGTATCGGTGGCGTTCGGGCGCGGCAACTCTCCCCACGTCGGCGTCACGACCGGCGGGGTGAACCCGAACCCGGTCATCAGCACGGTGTCCGAGAGGAAGGCGTGCAGCTGGCGCAGGTTGTCCACGCCGCCGTGGGCCAGATAGATGTGCGCCTGCAGCGCAATGCCGACCGCCAGCGTCGACAGGCCCGTCAACTCGGCGTCGGCGGCCTGCTCGCCGCTGACCAACACCGTGGGCACCCCACTGGCGATCACCGTGTCGATGCCGCTTTGCCAGGCCCGGTAGCCGCCGAGGATCCGCACCACCACGATGTCGACGTCGGCCAGCAGGTCGGGCAGTCCCCCGCAAGTGGGAGGTGCCCCCACGTCTTCCGAGAGGCGTGACGGGTTGGCCCACCGATAGTTCTTCCCGCTGGAACGGGCGCTGATCAGGTCCGTATCGGATGTCGACAGCAGCAGGATGGTCGGCTCAGCCACCCATCATTCGTACAGCAGTGTCGCCGCGATCCGGGCGGCGACCTCTGCGCCCACCTGTCGCGCCTGCTCGCTCGTTCCCGGGACGTACCGGTCGGCGACGGGGTCGTAATCGGCACCGGCGATCGACCCGTGATCGGCCGCCAGCTCCACCACGTCCACCGGCCAACCGAACTCGCGCAGGCTAGCGGCGAACTCGCGGCTGGCCCTTACCGGCACCGCGTCATCGTTCACGCCGTGCAGCAAGGTGAACGGGGCACCGATTTGGTCGGCCGACAGCATGTCGGTCAAATCCTCACCGGAGACCGGGTCGGGGGCCATGAAGGCGCCGGCCAGGCAGACCGTGTGTCTGATCGCAATATCGAATTGACTCTGGTTGAGGGCGACTCCGGCAGCGGCCGCGCCCCCCAAAGACCAACCGACGAGCACGATGCCGTCGTCGGCGCGCTTGCGGGTGAACTCGAGCGATCGCAACAGGTCGGCACGCCCGCCGTCTTCGGCGTGGGAATTCCAGTCCGGCGCCACCACGGCGGCACCGTGAGTGGCGAGCATGCCGGCCAGCGGCCCGACCGCGGCGCGAGCGTTGGTCTGCATGCCATGCCACATCAGGACGGTGTGTTGCGCCGAATCGCCAAACACATCGGCCAACCGTCCCGGGGCATACTCCTCTGTCTCCACGGGCACGAGGGTGCCCGCGCGGCGAGGGCTTCAATCCTCGAGTGATCAGCCGTCGACTGTCGGGTTTACGTCTGGCTGAAGGCAATCCCGGCCATCGCCGTCGATGGGGGCCGTACCGTGGACGGGTGGCCAGGACGCGCGACACGGACGCATGCCCGGGTGCGCTGCAGGTGCACCAGGCTGCCGATGGCGCCTTGGCCCGGATCCGGCTACCCGGCGGCATGATCACGGCCGCCCAACTGGCCGCGTTGGCAGCCGCCAGCAGTCAGTCGGGTTCGGGAACGCTCGAGCTGACCGCCCGGGGCAACGTGCAGTTGCGCGGGCTGACCGACGTGACCGAGGTCGCCGAGGCCCTGGCGGCCGCGGGACTGTTGCCGTCGATGACGCATGAGCGGGTCCGCAACATCGTGGCGTCACCGCTGTCGGGGCGCTCCGGCGGCAACCTCGACGTCCGGCCCTGGGTCGGCGAGCTGGACGCCGCGATCTGCGGCGAGCCCAGGCTCACCGAGCTGGGCGGCCGGTTCTGGTTCGGCCTGGACGACGGGCGCGCCGACGTGTCGGGGCTGCGCGCCGACGTCGGCGTCCACGCGTTCGCCGACGGCTGTGCGCTGTTGCTTGCCGGACGTGACACCGGTGTCCGGCTGGCGGCCGGCGACGTGGTCGAAATGCTGGTCACTCTCGCACTGCGGTTCGTCGACATCCGCGAAACGACTTGGCGCGTCCAGGAATTGGACGACATTCGGCAGCTGCTCCCCAACGCCGACCCGCGCGCCACCCCCTTTCCCGCCGTCACCAAGGCGCCGGTGGGCTGGATCAGCCAGGACCGCCCTGGTCAGGAAGGCCGGGTGACGCTGGGCGCCGCGGTGCCGCTGGGTGTGTTGCCGGCACGCGTTGCGGAGTACCTGGCTGCGATCGAGGCGCCGCTGGTGATCACGCCATGGCGCTCGGTGCTGGTGTGTGATCTCAGTGAAGAGGTGGCCGATACCGCGCTGCGGGTGCTGGCACCCTTGGGCCTGGTGTTCGACGAGAGCTCGCCCTGGCTGACCGTCAGCGCCTGCATCGGCAGCCCCGGTTGCGCGCGCTCGGCGGCCGACGTGCGGGCCGACGCCGCGCAATTGCTGGATGCCGACTCGGCGGTGCACCGGCACTTCGTCGGCTGCGACCGGGCATGCGGCAGTCCACTTGCCGGCGAGGTGCTGGTCGCTACACCAGACGGATACCGACGGCTGTAGCCGGGCGCAGCAGGTCGCCACGTCAACAAGCTTTAGGGTGGGCGAGTGCTCGACTACATTCGCGACGCGGCGGAGATCTATCGCCAGTCGTTCGCGACGATTCGGGCCGAAGCCGACCTGGCGCGATTCCCCGCCGACGTGGCGCACGTGGTGGTGCGGTTGATCCACACCTGCGGCCAGGTCGACGTCGCCGACCACATCGCGTTCACGGACGACGTCGTCGAACGGGTCGGCACGGCGCTGCGCAGCGGCGCTCCCGTGCTGTGCGATTCGTCGATGGTGGCCGCCGGGATCACCGCCGCACGACTGCCGGCCGACAACCAGGTGGTCTCCCTGGTGGCCGATCCGCGGGCGGCCGAGCTGGCCGCACTCCGGCAGACCACTCGCTCGGCGGCCGGAGTGGAGCTGTGGGCGGACCGGCTGCCCGGCGCGGTGCTCGCGATTGGCAACGCCCCGACCGCGCTGTTCCGGCTGCTCGAGCTGATCGACGACGGGGTTGCCCCCCCGGCGGGGGTGCTGGGCGGGCCGGTGGGTTTCGTCGGGTCGGCGCAGTCCAAGCAGGAGCTCATCGACAACCCACGCGGGACGTCGTATCTGGTGGTGCGGGGTCGTCGTGGGGGCAGTGCGATGGCCGCCGCCGCCGTCAACGCGATCGCGAGCGACCGCGAATGACCGCCCGGGGCACGCTATGGGGCGTCGGGTTGGGGCCCGGTGACCCGGAATTGGTGACCGTCAAGGCCGCCCGGGTGATCGGCGAGGCCGACGTCGTGGCCTATCACAGCGCCCGGCACGGCCGGAGCATCGCCCGCGGTATCGCCGAACCGTATCTGCGGCCGGGACAGATCGAAGAGCACCTGGTCTACCCCGTCACTACCGAGACGACCGACCATCCCGGCGGCTATGCCGGGGCAATCGAGGACTTCTACGTCGAGGCCACTGAGCGCATCGCGGCGCACCTCGACGCCGGTCGCAATGTGGTCCTGTTGGCCGAGGGCGATCCGCTGTTCTACAGCTCCTACATGCATCTGCACACCCGGCTGACCGACCGGTTCGACGCGGTCATCGTGCCCGGCGTGACGTCGGTGAGCGCGGCCTCGGCGGCCATCGCGACACCGTTGGTGGCCGGCGACGAGGTGCTGTCGGTGCTGCCGGGCACCTTGCCGGTCGAAGAGCTGACCCGTCGGCTCGCCGACGCCGACGCCGCCGTCGTGCTCAAACTTGGGCGTTCGTATCACGCTGTGCGGGAAGCGCTTTCGGTATCGGGACAGCTTGACCACGCGGTTTACGTGGAGCGGGCCAGCACTGCCGCCCAACGCATACTGCCCGCCGCCGACGTCGTTGAGGCCGGCGTTCCGTACTTCTCGCTGGCCATACTGCCCGGCGGGCAGCGTGGACGGCGCACGCCCGCCGCCGGCAGCGTCACGGTGGTCGGCCTTGGCCCTGGCGACAGGGACTGGATGACGCCGCAGACCCGGCGGGAGCTTGCCGCGGCGACCGACCTGATCGGCTACGGCGGCTACTTGGACCGCGTGCGGGCTCGCGACGGCCAGCAGTGCCACCCCAGCGACAACCGCGACGAGCCCGAACGGGCCCGATTGGCGTGCGCGCTGGCCGAGCAGGGCCGTGCCGTGGCGGTGGTGTCGTCGGGTGACCCGGGCGTGTTCGCGATGGCGACCGCGGTGCTGGAAGAGGCCAAAGAATGGCCGGGTGTGCAAGTCCGGGTCATCCCGGCGATGACCGCCGCTCAGGCGGTGGCCAGCCGGGTCGGCGCCCCGCTAGGGCACGACTATGCCGTGATCTCGCTCTCCGACCGCCTCAAGCCGTGGGAAGTGATCTCCGCGCGACTGCAGGCCGCCGCGGCCGCCGACCTGGTGCTGGCGATCTACAACCCGGCTTCCAAGACGCGAACCTGGCAGGTCGGCGCGATGCGCGACATATTGTTGGCCCACCGCGAACCCGGCACGCCGGTGGTGATCGGCCGCAACGTGTCCGGCCCCGACGAAGACGTTCGGGTGGTCCGGCTGGCCGATCTCAATCCCGGCGAGATCGACATGCGCTGCCTGCTGATCGTCGGGTCGTCGCAAACCCAGTGGTACTCACACGATTCCACCGACCGGGTCTTCACGCCGCGGCGCTACCGGGCCTGAAATTCGCTCAGTCGCGGTCCCAGGTGCTCGGCATCATCGGCACAGTGGGGCCGCCGCTCAATCCGTCACGGGTCAGCGTCGCCAACCCGGCGGCTTGCGCGGCATCGGATCTGGCTGCGGCACCGGCGAATCCGAGCGGCCCCGCGCCCGCGTCGGATGCCAGAAGGGATTCGTCGGGGTCGAGGTCCATGTACTCGTAGCGGTAGGCGTGATCATTGGCTTCTGCCCCGCGACGTCGACGACTGCGCAACCGCCCAGGGGCCGACGCCGCGGCGGCGGCCGGTTCCTCGGCGTCGTCGGGCGCCGGCTCCTGAGACTTCCTGCGCGCGCGACTGCTGGCACTGCTGCTTGACGACAACCCCGCCAGGCCGACCGCGTACTGGATGTCGGCCATGCCGGCGCCGACGCCATCCGTGATGCCCGGCCCGAAGCCGACACCCGGACCGCCGCCGACCGGTCCGCCACCGGACGCCTCGGCCACACTTGGCGCCGCGCTGGAAACCGTGGCGCTGCTCGCGTTCGCCGGGCTACCGGCGGACGTGGTCGGCGTCGGAGCCGGCGTGGTACCCATCGGCGCCGGAGGTGCCGTGGCCAACGGCGCGCTTACCGGCGGCGCAACGCCGGCGGCACTCACAGCACCGGCGACAGCCGCGGCAATGCCGGCACCGGCAGCGGCGGCGACCGAAACGACGAGTAGCAGAGCAGGGGCCAGTAATGCAGCCGTCTCAACCGCTTGTACTAGGGGC
Source organism: Mycobacterium sp. (assembly GCF_036273375.1). Lineage (GTDB taxonomy): Bacteria > Actinomycetota > Actinomycetes > Mycobacteriales > Mycobacteriaceae > Mycobacterium. Next base: position 16,698 of record NZ_DASUHS010000096.1, read on the forward strand.
CAGACGAGCATCAACGAGTGAAAGGTGAACCACGCCAGCGCTGTCGCCAGCGCTGGGGTCATGCCTGGGATGTTCATCAGCTGAGCGGCCAGCCCGTTGGCAAATGGAACCGCATCAATGGGCCAGCCATCGGGGTATATCTCCTTCCCGAGCGGCCAGAGGACGTTTTGGGTGAAGTCCGAGAGTTCCTTCGCAAGCTGGTCCTGCCATGAGGTGGCAGAAGGAGTCTCGGAAGCGGTATCCGTTGCCGCTGCTTGGACCTCGCCGCCCGGAGTGACTATCTGCGGCGCGGGCGTGGCCGCCGAAACCGCGGCCATGGCGGATTCACTGACGGCCTGGTAAGTGGTCATCGTCGTGGCGGCCTGCACCCACATGCGCGCGTAGTCAGCCTCGTTCACGGCGATGGGGACGGTGTTGATGCCGAAAAAGTTTGTCGCGACTAGCGCCGCGTGGGTCGCGTGATTGGCGACGAGCTCGGGGATCGTCGGCATCGCGGCCAACGCCGCGGTGTATGCGCCAGCTGCCGTCTCATGTAGCGCCGCGGCGGCCGTGCTCGTGGTGGAGCTCTCCAGCAGCCAGCTCAGATATGGGATATGGGCCGCCACGTACTGCTCGGCGCTCGGCCCTTCCCACGCGCCGCCCTGCGTGGCGCTCAGCAGAGCGCTGAGCTCCTCCGCCGCCTCGGCGTATTGGGCGCCCAGCGAAGACCACGTCGCCGCGGCGGCGAGCAGCGGCCCAGGTCCCGGACCGCTGCTGAGCAACGTCGAGTGCACTTCGGGCGGAAACGCGATCCAGATCGGGGCGGTCATCGTCGGGGGCCTTCAGGCAAGAACACGAATACCTCTCGGTGAACATGGGCGGCGGGCTGGCGATGCTTGCGTCCAGTGGTCGGTTCAGCGCACGGATAAGTTCCCCGTATTTGTTTCGCGTGCTCTTTGCGCACTGACCGAGCATGCGCAACGATGCAGGGATGCGGTGCGATGCGGCGCGTGAGGCGCTTTCGGCTCGACTGGACGGCGAGCGGCCTCAAGCGCTGGCGCAGCAGGTCGACGCCCATCTCGAATCGTGCCGCCGTTGCCGCTCCTGGCTGATCGGCGCCGCGGTGCAAACCCGCCGGTTTGCGTCGGTTGAGGCCGGCGACGGACCCGACCTGGTCGCAAAGATCATGGCGAGCATCGGCGAGGAATCCTCCGGGCGCCAGCGCAGGATGCGTTGGCTGCGCTCGCACTACCGACGGTGGGGCCTGATCGCGGTGGGTCTATTCCAGGTCGCGATCGCGGGGGCCCAGATCAGCGGTATCGATTTCGGCATGGTGTCGAGTCACATGCACGGCGCAATGTCCGGCGAGCACCTGATGCACGAGTCCACCGCTTGGTTGCTGGCGTTGGGCTTGGCGATGGTCGCCGCCGGTGTCTGGCCCGTCACCGCGATTGGCGTGGCCGCGATTACCGGCGTCTATTCGATTGCGCTGCTGGGGTATGTGATCGTCGACGCCTTCGCCGGCGAAGTCACCGCAACGCGCATCGCTAGTCACATGCCCTTGCTCTTAGGCGTTTCGTTCGCGCTGCTGGTGGCGAGGGAGCGGGTGCGGTCAGACCGATCGGACACCTCCGATAAGGCGCACGCCAGCAACCACGCCTGGTCGGCGGGTTCATCCGCTGCCCGGAGACGAGGCCACCTCTGGCCGATCAACCGGTCGATCCCCGGCCCCTCCGCAGACGCTACGACAGGCCGTCGTAGACTCAGTGAGCCCGCGAAACGAAGGTGGTTCGCCATGATCGCGTCACGCGATGACGAGGCCGTTACCGAGCTCGCTCTGGCCGCCGCGCGTGGAAATGACCGGGCCCTCGAGTCGTTCATCAAAGCCACCCAGCAAGACGTGTGGCGGTTCGTCGCCTATCTGTCCGATACCGGCAACGCCGACGATCTGACTCAAGAGACATTCCTGCGCGCCATCGGCGCCATCGAGCGATTCTCCGGGCGCTCCAGCGCGCGGACCTGGCTGCTCTCGATCGCACGCCGCGTCGTGGCCGACCACATTCGCCACCTGCAATCGCGGCCGCGCGCCGCCCTGGGCGCCAATCCTGAACACGTGGTGCGCGGGGACCATCACGCCCGGGGATTCGAGGACCTGGTCGAGGTGACGACGATGATCGCCGCCCTCAACACCGAACAGCGCGAAGCGCTTTTGCTCACCCAGCTGCTCGGCCTGCCCTACGCTGACGCCGCCGCGGTCTGCGGCTGCCCGGTGGGCACCATCCGCTCCCGCGTTGCGCGCGCCCGCGATGCGCTGCTGGCCGACGGCGAGCGCAGCCACCTAACCGGCTAGCGCGCCAACCCATTCGGCGGCCTCGTGCACGGTGCCGGCGGTCAACACTCCGGTGGGTAGCGGTGGCCGCGCCACCATCACCACCGGAACATCCAGCGCCGCAGCCGCATCCAGCTTCGCGCGGGTCATGTCCCCGCCGCTGTTCTTGGTGACCAGTGCATCGATGCGATGGGTGCGCAACAGCGCGAACTCGTCGTCGTAGCGATACGGTCCGCGGGAAAGCACCACTCGGTGATCACGGGGCAGTGTGGACGCATCCGGGTCGGTGACCGCTCGGATCAGAAACCATGCGTCGCTATCGGCGAAGGCCCGCACGCCCGAGCGGCCGGTGGTGAGAAATACCCGCGAGTACCCTTGCCGGGCAACGGTTTCAGCGGCAGCATTGTCCGACTCGACGACGATGGCAGTGCCGGGATCCCAGGCCGGGCGGGCCAGGATCAGGTGCGGGATCCGCAGTTCGCCGCACGCGGCGGCGGCATGCGCCGTCATGGTTGCCGCGAACGGGTGGGTGGCGTCGACGACGGCGCCGATGCGTTCGTCGTGCAGCCAGCGTCGTAACCCGTCGACGCCACCGAAGCCGCCGATGCGCACTGGGCCGACCGGCAGGGCCGGATCGGGAACGCGGCCGGCCAGGGAGCTGATGATCTCGATGCGTGGGTGCAGGGCTTTCGCCAGGGCCCGCGCCTCGCCGGTGCCGCCGAGCAGCAGGACACGCATCAATGCCTGCTCCCCCGGGCGCGCCCGGTCGAGTACAGGTAGCTGTCGGTGAATCCCCCGGCCGTCAACGCGTCGCCGACGACGATGACGGCGGTCTTGGTGATGTTGGCCTGATGCATCTGCCCGGCGATGTCGGCCAGCGTGCCGCGCAGCACCGCCTCTTGCGGCCAGCTCGCGAAAGCCACGACGGCTGCTGGTGTTTCGGTTTGATAGCCGCCTTCGAGAAGTTGCGGAACGATGGCATCGATTTGGGCCGCGGCCAGGTGTAGGACGAGGGTCACGCCGGATTGGGCCAGGGTCTTCAGGTCTTCACCGGGCGGCATGGCCGTCGACAGGGTGGCCACCCGGCTCAGCGTCACCGTCTGCGCCACCCCGGGAACGGTTAGCTCGCGCTTCAGTGCGGCCGCCGCGGCGGCGAACGCCGGTACACCGGGCACGATTTCGTAGTCGATGCCCAGGGCGTCGAGCCGTCGACACTGCTCGGCCAGCGCGCTGTAGAGCGACGGATCACCGGAGTGCAGCCGCGCCACGTCCAGGCCCGCGGCGTGCGCGTCGCTGAGCTCGGTGACGATCTGCTCCAACGTAAGCGGGCCGGTGTCAACGATTTTCGTGCCCGGCGGGCACAACGCCAGTAAGTCGTCGGGCATGATCGATCCGGCGTACAAGCACGCCCGGCATGTTTGCAGGAGTCGCTGGCCGCGCACGGTGATGAGGTCGGCGGCGCCCGGGCCGGCCCCGATGAAATACACCGTCATTTGGTCACCGCCCACTGGGTGACCGGATACTGCGGCCGCCACCCGGTGAAGGCGCCCAGCGCCTCGCCCTGATAGTGCTGAAAGCGTCGCAGCTGGCCGCCCAGGCGCTGATGCGCCTGCGTCAGAACGGCTTCCGACTCGGTCGTGACAACATTGACGACGAGTCGCCCACCGGAGGGCAGGTTGTCCCAGCAGGCGTCGAGCAGACCGGGCTGGGTCAGTCCGCCGCCGATGAAGATCGCGGACGGCGGCGCGGCGCCGTCGAAAGCGTCGGGGGCGTCGCCACGCACATCGATGCCGACGCCGAAAGCCGCGGCATTGACTTCGAGGTTGCCGCGGCGCCCGTCATCGCGTTCGAATACCACTGCGCTGCAACCCCGCCCACTCAGGCACCACTCGACACTGATGCTGCCCGAGCCTGCGCCGACATCCCACAACCGCTCCCCCGGCCGTGGCGCCAGGGCCGTCAGCGTCACCGCGCGGATACCCTGTTTGGTGATCTGCCCGTCGTGGGTGAACGCATCGTCGGGCAGGGGTGACACGCGTTCGTCGGGCAGGTAGCGCACGGCAATCACGTTGAGGTCGTCAAGGTCTCGGTTCGCGGCCCAGTCGCGTGCGGTGCCGTCGCGGCGGTGCTCGTCTGGGGCGCCGAGTCGTTCGAGAACGGTGAACTCGGAATCGCCGCGACCATGGGCGGTGAGCAGTGCGGCGAGCTCGGGTGGGGTCGATTTGCTTTGTGACAGCACGATCGCTTGGCCGCCGCGGCGGACCGCGGTGCGCGGCTGCGCGGTGACCAGGCTGATCACCTCGGTGTCGTGGACGTTCCAGCCCATCCGCGCGCACGCCAGCGTCACCGACGACACGTGCGGCAGCACCCTGACGCTGTCCCGGCCGTGCAGGCGGATCAGGGTGCCCCCGATGCCGTGCAGCAGCGGATCGCCGCTGGCCACCACGTGCACGTCGCCCGTGTGTTCGTCGAGCAACGTTTCCAGTGCGGGCAACATCGGTGCCGGCCACTGCCGCCTGGACGCGGACACCGTGTCGTCAAGCAGGTCGAGTTGTCGTCTTGACCCGTAAATGATTGCGGCCCTTCGGAGTTCGGCGAGCGACACTTCGCCGAGACCGGCCATGCCGTCGGCGCCGATGCCGACCACGATGATCATGGGCGCCGCTCCTGATCGCGTCGCTCGGCATCGTCAGCGGCGCGGATCATCGTGGCATCCTGCGCCAGACGACCTGTGGCAGCAGTCGCATCATGGCGGCCGCGGGGCCCAGGGCCCACGGGATCCACACCGTGCGGCGGCCTTTCGCCAGCGCACGCGCGGTCGCGGCGGCCACCTGCTCGGGCGTGCTCGGCAGTGGCGCGGGCGCCATGCCCTCCGTCATGCGACCGATGACGAATCCCGGCCGCGCGATCAGCAGCCGAACCCCGGTGCCGTGCAGCGCGTCGGCCAGGCCGCTGGCGAAACCGTCCAGGCCGGCCTTGGCCGAGCCGTAGACGTAGTTGGCGCGGCGCACGCGTGCGCCGGCGATCGAGGAGAACACCACCAGCCGGCCTCTGTCGGCCTTGCGCATCGCGGCGGCCAGGTGGGTGAGCAGGCTGACCTGGGCTAGGTAGTCGGTGTGCACGACGGCGACCGCGTGCGCGGCGTCGGTTTCGGCGCGGGCCTGATCGCCCAGGATTCCGAACGCCAGCACCGCGGTGCCGATGGGGCCGTGTTCGGCGACGATCGAGGCGACCAACGGGCCGTGCGAGGCCAGGTTGTCGGCGTCGAATTCTTTGGTGTCGACCGCCGTGGCGCCGGCGGCTTTGAGCGCGCTGACCTGGTCAGCGAGTCGGTCGGCCTGACGGGCGGCCAGCACGACGGTCGTGCCCGGCGCCAGTAGTCGCGCCAGCTCGATCCCGATCTCGCTGCGGCCGCCCAGGATTAGTACTGGACCTGCGCTCGTGTCGTCCACGGCTGCGATTATCACCTGCGCTAGCGTTGGCGGTGATGGCGAATACCACTACCCGGCTCACCGACGACGCGTTGGCGTTCCTGTCGGAACGGCATCTGGCCATGCTGACTACGCTGCGAGCCGACAATTCACCGCATGTGGTGGCGGTCGGTTTCACCTTCGACCCCAAGACGCACATCGCGCGGGTCATCACCACCGGGGGTTCGCAGAAGGCAGTCAACGCCGATCGCGGCGGACTGGCCGTGCTCAGCCAGGTCGACGGCGCGCGGTGGTTGTCGCTGGAGGGCCGATCCAAGGTCAACAACAACGTCGACGCGGTGCGCGACGCGGAGCTGCGGTACGCCCAGCGCTACCGCACGCCGCGGCCCAATCCACGGCGCGTGGTCATCGAGGTTCAGATCGAGCGGGTGCTGGGGTCGTCGGATTTGTTGGATCGGGGCGAGTAATTAAGCCCCGGGCCGAGGCTCTAGCCGCAGGCCGCAGCAGCTAATGCACCGACTTTAAACCGGAGTCCCGCGATTAGTGCCAGGTTGTTGTAAGAGTAAATTGTCATGCTCATGCCGACGGCAAGCTTCAATGAATTCGACCGCTGCTTCTCTGTCGTTTAGGAACTGGTGATATTGATCCGATGTCAGCTCATAATATTCTTCATAGTCGACAATCCCATTGCTCACCGGTATTGACGCGTAGTAGCGGCCCGACATCGACTCGATGCCGATCGAATATCTGTCTTCTCGCGAAAAATATGTGTCGTCAAATCTCATAACATTTCTTTCTACTCAAAGACATGAGTGACAGTGTAGTGCTCCGGCGGTATCGATCCAGCATCCACAACAGCCTCCGATGAACCGTTAGGTAAGACGCCCCCGGGAATCCATTGTTCGTTCGCGCCGGCCTCGTTGCCTGATGGAATCCGTAGATTGAAGTCCTTTGGGTCGGCGATATCTATCCTGACAATCTTATTCGAGTCCAGCAAACCTTGAGGTAATCCGAGTTCGGTCTCCATTGCCCGCAAGTCACCTCCGGTTGCTGCCGTCATTGCATCGGCTTCATGTTTGGGCATCACAAATGATGTTCCATCCCACTGCGCGATGCCATACTTCTCAAGATTGCTTTCCGGCATAAATCGGGTTGCGCCATCGTTGAACTTTTGCAATTGACTTTCAATATATTGCGAGGGTAAATAGTCCGAAGGATCAGGACGAGCGCCCTTGGGAGTAGCTATGATTTCGTCGCGCTTTTCCGTGGTGAGCCCGTCCGCCGGTCCGTCGTCCCCGTGCCCAGGATTCGTATCGTCGGGTCCGTGAGGCGGTCCATCGTGGCCGGGCGGCTGATGTTTGTCCTCTCCTGTCGGACCACCGTCGCCGTCACCGTGCGGTTTCGTGCCCTGCGGTAGCTCTCCCGGTATGTGTCCACCCCCAGGGCCGCCCTCACCAGGCCCGTGCCAGCCACCGCCCGGCATTGGCACTTCGGCTGGGTGACCGTTCGGGGCCGCGAAGTGGGGGGATGCCGGAGCCGCCGGCGCGGGTGAATGGCCAGCGAAGGGTGCTGCCTCACCGGGAGGTCCCCACGGCGGCAACGGCGGCGAATGGTCAAACGTTTGCGGAACCGCCGATAGCAAGCGCTCGCCTTCAGCGGTCGGCACTGCTTCGGCGGGCGAACCGGTGGCCGGCGCCCATGCCGGTTCGTCCGGACCACCCGCCGGTTCATGCGGCCGCTCCGCCGGCACCGAAGCCGGCTCATGCGCACCGCCCGCAGGAGTACCCGCCGGTGCAGGCGGAGCTTCTGCCGGGGGCGGCACCGGATCATGCGGACCGCCATGGACCGCCGGTGTCGATGGCGGCGCGGTCGCTGGGTCGGATGGGCTGCCCGCACCAACAGGTCTCGGCGCCTCTGGCACGGGCGCGGTCGTCGGCGGCTGAGGCGCACCAGGGGCTCCATCGGCCGGGCGAGGCGCCGACTCGACCGGTGCCTCAATCGGCTTGCCGGGTGTTAACGCCACAGGACTGCCACTCGTTGGAGGCTTGATCTCGGGCAAATCCTTGGTGACGGCTTCGAGGTTTTTGGGCAGGTCGGCGCTTCCCCTAGTTATGCCGGTCAGCGCATCCCGAGCACCTGCGATCCCGCCGGCGCGCCCGCCTGCCCCAGCGGCCTCCGCCTCCCCCTCGGCGCCACGTGCGGCCGCACCAGCACCGTCCGCCGCCGCGCCCCCCTCACCGAGACCGGGCGCGAACAGCGTGCCAACGTCGAACGCGACTTCACCAGCGCCCAATCCCGGCCGATCTCCGCTCCAATCCTCGGCATGCACAAGGCCTTTCAACTCTTGCAGCCTCGCGTCCGCAAATTCCCTGGGATGGAGGGGCGCGTTGAACAAACTCCCCTTCCACGCGCTCTTCCCCAACCCAGTCCAGGTGGCGCCCATACCCTGGGGGTCGACGGCGATCCAATGCGGGCTCAGGTCGACGAGGCCTAACCCCATGCCGACCGCACCCTTGAGAGCGCCCTCATGGGCATTTATCCAGGTGTCGAACGCGGTCGCCACCGGATTACCCACGTCGTCTCCCAAAAATTGGGTGAGCCCGCGGCGCGCGTACTTCTCACAAGTGACGATCTCGCGATCGGCCGCTTGCATGAGCAACCTGATGCCTTGCTCGCAGGCCCGGGCTTCCTGTCCGAGATGCTGCAATAGGTCGTTGATGTCCTTGGCGATCTTCTTGATCTCGTCCCACGCGTCGCCGTCGATAATGAGCATGACGTCGTGACCGAGGTCGCCCAGGGATCCGATGCGGTGCAACAGATCCCGAATCGCGTGTTGGGCGTGGCCGACTTTGTCGGCGAACTTGTCGATGGTGGCGGCCAGCTTGCCGCATTGCTCGCCGATAGTCGCTGCGGCAGCGCCTATTTCGTTCAGAGCGTGATCGATCTTGTCACCTTCAGGCAGGTGTTGAGTGTCCAGCAGCGTTTTCGATCCGTTGAGCGTTCTCTGAACCCCACTGGCCGCCGCGGCGAAATCGCGCCAACGAGACGCGGCCGCATGCAGACCCGGCACATCGCCGTCGGGCCACAACTCGAGGACGAGCGACTCCACGATCGCCCACAGCAGCGGTGGCGGCTCGCCGGGCCCCATCGTTCCCGGGGCTTTGGGCGCGGCAAGCTCAGCCGGCGGGGGCGGCGCAGCCAAAACGCCGCCACCGCCGCCCAGCGTCGAGGCCGCTTCGGCCTTCGAATAGTTCGACGCGCCCTGCTGGATAAGAGCCCCGCATTTTTGGCACGCATTGACCGCAGCAGCCGCCGCCTTCAGCAGCGACTTGGCGGCGTCTTGATACGCCAAGCCGAACACCTCGCCGGCGCGGTCCACGCCCGTATGGGCCGAGAAACCTGCCGCCAAGACCGTCAGATTCGCGGCCAGACCACCCCCGGCGGCGGCCACTGCGCTACCCGCGGCGTACAACGCCTCCGGATCGACAGCCAAGGGAGCCACGTGCGGGATTTTCGCCCAGTCCGCCCGTCGCCGCTATTCACCCGATGACCGCTCCGCCAAGCTAGCCACGATCACCGAGCACGACAACTCATTCACCAACAGCCACTCCGGCCGTCAACGTGATGCGGTGGCGCCCGCGCGACACGGTGACGGTCGGCCCGGCCGGTTCCCCATCGAGCTGCACATCAGCCCCGGCCGGTAAGCCACCGAGCGTGATCTGGGTGCCGACATCGGTGGCCACCGTGATGGTCGACGACGGCAACGCGGCCAGCCCGGCACGCGCGATATCGACCCTCAGACTGGCAACCCCGTTGAGGCGCAACGTCAAATACGGCAGCGGGCCAACCGGCCTTCCCACTTGCCAGTCCAGCTCGCTGTACAACCCGGGCGTGGGCTCGAAGTGTGGGATGAAGCCGCGATGGTGCCGGACGGTGTGCGTGGGGTCCGGCCGCGCGTATGACCGCGCGTCGACTTCCGCGACGGTCCCGCGCCGCGCGGTCACCTCGGGATCGGCGGCCAACTCCGACAACCACCACACCTGGTGCGGCCCGATACCCAGGTCGGTGCGCACCAGTTGCGGATACCAGGCGAACGTGATGTGCCCCGGATCCGCTTGGCGCAGAGCGGTTCCCATGTGAGAAATCGGATCCTCGAACTCGTCCTGAAACACCCAGGCGATGTGATCCTCGAGCGGGTAAACACTGAACCGGTGGCGGTAACCCAGCCGGTCCAGCTCCAGCACCTGCTCGGCGGCCGACGCGAACGGCACCAGTTCGTCAAGTAGCCCATGGGCGATGACGTACGGCAGCCACCGGGCGTTCACCAGCAGCTTCCAGGTGTCACCCTCGCGGGCACAGGGCGAGTCCAGGTCGAGGTCGGCGGGAATGTCGACGTGGGGTAGCAGCCGCACACCGCACGTCGGCGGCCCCGCCAGCACCACCGCTTGCGAGAACACCTGCGGGTAACTCAGTCCGAGCTTGTACGTCGCATACCCGCCCATCGAATAGCCGGATATCACAGTGCGATTGGGATCGGTGCCCAGTTGTTCGGCAACTCGCGCCCATACTTCCCAGACGTCGAGTTCGCCGCTGTCGAAGTACCAAGTGGAGGGTCCCCGGGCCAACGGCGTGACCACCACCGAGTCGCGGCCCTCGCACACCTCGTGCAACAGTCGCGGGTCGATCGCGGCGAACTGGCTCTGCCCGAGTGAAAGGGAGTGCAGCAGCAGGGTCAGGGGCAACGTGCGACCCGGTGCGTAGCTCGACGGCAGGCAGATTGAATACGGCTGCACCCGACCGAGGAATTGCGGCTTGGTACTCAAGATGTCGTTGGCGGCCCAACCTTGTTCCACGCCCTGGCCGAGTTCGATCGAAGACACATACCACCGGGTGGACGGGCCGGTGATCACCGGCTCGGGAGCGGTTTGGCGGGCCGCCAGCTGGGCCCACGGCACAGTCAGCGCGAACTCGGAGACGTCGCCATGTGTCAGAGCCGCGGCCTGGGCGGCATCCGACCAGAAGTTCAGGTGCGGCGGCTCCTGCTCGTTGGTGCGGAATGCCACGTTGTAGACGTTGGCTTGGCCCGGCAGCGCGCCGTGCAGGGCGGGCACGTCGGCGAACCCGTCCCCCGCCGCGTTGGCCAAACCGGCGACCAGGCGGACCGTCCAGCTCCCCGTCGGTTCCGCCAGCGACCGCGGGACCTGGGCGACGAAGGACCGCGACTGCATGTCGATGCTGTGCTCGACCGACGTCCTGACCTGGTTGGTCAGGTCGATTAGCGCGGCGCCACTCCCCGAGACCAGCAGGGCCATGTCGATGCCCTTCGAGCGCACGCCGGCTCCGGCGGGCCACTCCTCGTCCGCCGTTCGGGCGCGGTCGGTGTCGTAGGTGAACAGCGCGATGGGCACCGAGGCGTCCAGCAAGGTGTTCCAGTCGATCCGCCACCACGTGTGGGTCTCGGTGAGCCCGATAGCGACGCGGAAGATGTCGGCACCGTTGCCGGCCGCCGGCCCGTCGGGATAAACGTACGTTCCGCGCGGCGGTGCCTGAATCTTCAGGTCGCCGATCGGGATGCCCGTCGCGCCGTGGTCGTCGTAGAGGAAGTCGGTCCAGAACAGGGCGCCGTCGGCCACTCGCCCGGTGCCGCACGTGCGCGGGAACTGTTCGCCGAACGGCCATCCCGCAGGCGCGGGAAGCTCGGGCTCGGGGCGCCGCGCAGCCGGCGGCACCCCCTCGGGCATTCCGTCGACCACGATGAGCTCAGCCGGCGGTGCCGGTGCCGGTGCCGGGGCGGGGGACGGTGCGGTGGAGCGCAAGACCGCGTCGACCACGTGGCGTGCAATGCGAATCGGAAGCAGCGGGAGATCCAGGATCGACACCACCCCCAACCTACGCGGAAGGAGGGTCGCGTCGGTTAAGGCACCGGCACCACGATCAGTTCGTGCGGCCGATTGTTGACGGCCAAGGCACCGTCGGCGGTCACGACGACGATGTCCTCGATGCGAGCACCCCAACGGCCCGGAAAATAGATGCCCGGCTCGATCGAAAAGGCCATGCCCTCGGCCAGGGGCAGACGGTTTCCGGCGACGATGTAGGGCTCTTCGTGCACCGACAGCCCGATACCGTGGCCGGTCCGGTGCACGAAATACTCAGCAAGTCCTTCGGCGGCCAGCACGTCGCGGGCGGCAGCGTCGACCTGTTCGGCCGTCACCCCCGGGCGTACCGCATCATAAGCCGCGCGCTGGGCATGTTGCAGCACCGAATACTGTTGAGCAACTTCGGAGTTCGGCGCACCGATGCTGTAGGTGCGCGTGGAGTCGGAATTGTAGCCGGGTTCATAAGAGCCGCCGATATCGACGACGACGATGTCTCCAACCTGCAGTTCGCGATCCGAATACCCGTGGTGCGGGTCGGCGCCATGCGGTCCGGATCCGACGATGATGAATGCCACCTCCGAATGCCCTTCGGCCACAATGGCATCCGCGATGTCGGCGGCGACGTCGGCCTCGGTGCGGCCGGGGACCAGGAACTCCGGCACCCTGGCGTGCACCCGATCGATGGCCGCACCGGCCTTGCGCAACGCGTCGACCTCGCATTCTTCCTTGATCATCCGCAGCGTGCGCAACACGTCGGTGGCCAGGACCGGCAACACACCGAGCACACCGGCCAGCGGCAGCAGGTGCAAGGCCGGCATGGCATCGGTGACCGCGGTCGCGGCCGGGGCACCGCCCAATGCGGAACCCACCAGATCGTAAGGATTCTCGCCGTCGACCCAATCCCGCACCGCCAGGCCGAGTTCGGCGATGGCAGATCCTTTGAGCGACGCCAGCTCCAGCCGCGGCACCACCACCGTCGGGTCGCCCGAAGCGGGCAACACCAGCGCGGTGAACCGCTCCAATGTCTGTGCGCGCGACCCGACGAGGTAGCGCAGGTCATACCCCGGTGTGATGACCAGCCCGGCCAGACCCTCGCCGGCAGCCGCGGCGGCGGCCGTCGCCAGCCGGCGTTCGTACACTGCTGCGTCGAAACGGTGAGACTCCATGGCAGCCAGGCTAATGCTCAATCGCGCATCGCCTCGCGGCGGCGTGAGACCATAACCGGCATGCCAGCACCCCGCTCGCCGCAGGGCTCGACGAGTGGCGACCCGCTGCGCCCGGCTTCGCCGCGCTTGCGATCGCCACTGGTGCTGCTCGACGGCGCCAGCATGTGGTTCCGCTCTTATTTCGGGGTGCCGTCCTCGATCACCGCTCCTGACGGCCGGCCCGTCAACGCCGTTCGCGGATTCATCGACTCCATGGCCGTGGTGATCACCCGGCAGCGGCCCAGCCGGCTGGCTGTCTGCCTGGACCTCGATTGGCGGCCTCAGTTCCGCGTGGACCTGGTCCCGTCCTACAAGGCTCACCGCGTGGCAGAAGTGGAGCCGCAGAACGAGCCGGACATCGAGGAGGTCCCGGACGATCTGACGCCCCAGATCGACATGATCGCCGAACTCCTTGATGCGTTCGGGATTCCGACGGCTGGAGCGGAGGGGTTTGAGGCCGACGACGTGCTGGGCACCCTGGCGGCCCGGGAACGCAAGGACCCTGTGGTGGTGGTCAGCGGTGACCGCGACCTGCTGCAGGTGGTGTCCGACGATCCCGTCCCGGTTCGGGTGCTTTACCTCGGCCGCGGGCTGAGCAAGGCCACGTTGTTCGGGCCCGACGAGGTGGCCGAACACTATGGCGTGCCGGTGGATAGGGCCGGCCCCGCCTACGCCGAACTCGCGCTGCTGCGTGGCGATCCGTCCGACGGCTTGCCCGGTGTTCCGGGAGTCGGCGAGAAGACCGCGGCGAGTCTCCTGGCTAAGCACGGCTCGCTGGAGCAGATCCTGGCCGCCGCCCACGACCCGAAGTCGAAAATGGCCAAGAGTGTGCGCGCGAAATTGCTGGCCGCGCTGGATTACATCGAGGCGGCCGGCAAAGTGGTGCGGGTGGCCGCAGACGCTCCCGTCACCTTCTCGACAGCCAGCGACGAACTACCGCTGGTCGCCGCCGATCCGCAACGCACCGCCGAACTGGCGACCGAGCTGGGTGTCGGCTCGTCGATCAGCCGCCTGCAGAAAGCGCTGGACGCGCTGCCGAACTGACGAGCCCGCCGACTACTGCGGCCGGCCGACCTCGTAGGTGCCCTTGTTGTCCTGGAACGTCACGGTCACGTGCTTGGGCGCGCCGTCGATGCTGACGTCGCAGTCGAACGTGGCGCCCTTTTTGACCGTGGGGTTCTGGCCGTGGTTGCACTTGACGTTCTGGACGTTCTTCGCGCCGTAGCCGTTGGTTTCGTCGCTGAGGACCTGCTGGACCCCGGTCTGCGCCTTGCTGACGTCCAGCTTGGTGGTGACGAAGAACCCGGGCTGCCAGAAGCCCAGCACCAGCACAACCGCGATGAGCAGAAACGCGATCGCTCCGCCCACACCTGCGATCAGTCCGACCGGCCGCTTCTTGCCCGGTTGCTCGTAACCGGGGTACTGCTGCGGGTACTGGCCCGGCTGGCCATACTGGCCGGGCTGGGGGTATTGCCCGGGCTGCGGGTACTGGCCCGGCTGGCCATACTGCCCCGGCTGGGCGTACTGCCCCGGCTGGCCATATTGGCCGGGCTGGCCGTACTGCCCGGGCTGCGCGTAACCCGGCTGTTGCTGGGGGTACTGCTGCGGGTACGCCTGCTCAGTCGGCTGTTGGTACTGCGGGTAATCGGCGGGCGGCGTGTATGCCGGGGCCTGCCAAGACGTCTCTTGGTTCGACTGATCCTGCCAGGTCGGCGCCACCTGAGTCGGGTCTGACGAGTGATCGCTACCTTGACCTTGACCGGGCGGCTGCCACTGCTGGTCCGATCCCTGCGGTCCGCTCATCTTTCTCCCTCAGCCTCTGTGTCTTGGCATGCTATCGGCGCTTAACGGTAGCTCCGGCCTAGCCTACCCGGCGTCAACTGCGACGACGCCGCGCCGAATGTCATTGATAGCGCGCTTGGCGGTGGCCCGTAATTCGGGGTCCGGAGCGGCGTTGCGGACCTGGTCCAGCAGGTCGAGCGTCTGGCGGCACCAGCGCACGAAATCTCCCGCGAGCAGGGGTGATCCGGTGCCGGCCGGGTCGGCGGCCGCCAGCGCCGCGGCCAGATCTCCGGTCCTGGCCCAGCGGTAGATGACATCGACGAAGCCGTCGTCGGGTTCGCGGCTCGGGGCGATCCGGTGCGTTTGCTCATCGGCGCGCAATGCCAGCGACAGCCGCGACGTCTGCTGCAGCGCCTGTCGCACTTGCTGGGTGGGCGCATCGGCCGCAAAGGCCGCCCCCGGACCCTCCCCGCCCCGGGTTTCGTACAGCACCGCCGACACTACGGCCGCCAGCTCAGCCGGCTTCAACCCCGACCACGCGCCGGTGCGCAGACATTCGGCGACCAGCAGGTCGCTTTCGCTGTAGATGCGCGCCAGCAACCGGCCGTCGTCGGTTACGCGAGGATCGCCGTCGCGTCCTTCGATGAAGCCCCGCTCGGTGAGCAACCCGACGATCCGGTCGAAGGTCCGGGCCAGCGAATTGGTGGCCGCCGCAACCTTTCTCTCCAACTGCGCGTTGTCGCGTTCGATCCGCAGGTAGCGCTCGGCCTGCCGGACCTGGGCTTCCAGGCCGGGTGTGTTGTGCGACGGGTGCCGGCGTAGCTGTTCGCGTAACGACGCCAGCTCCGGGTCATGGAAGCCGCCGTCGGAGTCCCCGCGGCCGCCGCGATGCCGGGCAGGGAGGGTCAGGCCGGCGGCAGCCGATCGCAGCGCCGACGCCAGATCGCGCCGGACCCGTGGCTGGCGGTGTTCGACCCGCTTGGGCAGTGACATCGAACCGACGGGAGCGGACGCCCCCGAATAGTCGGCCGACGAAATCCTGCCCGCCCAGCGGTTTTCGGTGAGCACCAGCGGTCGCGGATCAGAGCTGTCGCGGGCCGATTCCAGCACGACCGCCAACCCACCGCGCCGGCCATGGGTGATGTTGATGATGTCGCCCCGGCGCAGCGCGGAAAGCGCGTCGCTGGCGGCCTGCCGCCGTTGCAGCCGGGACGCGCGGGACTGCGCGCGCTCCATCTCGGTGATGCGTGCACGCATCCGGGCGTATTCGAGGATCGGGGCCTTAGGTCCGCCCATCTCGGCGGCGATCTCGTCGTGCATCGCGGTGCCCCGCTCGATGCCGCGGACCAGCCCGACGACGGAACGGTCGGCCTGATACTGCGCAAATGACTGCTCCAACAACCGATGTGCCTGCTCGGGGCCCATCTGCTGGACCAGATTGATCGTCATGTTGTACGACGGGGCGAACGAGCTGCGCAGCGGGAAGGTTCTGGTGGAGGCCAGCCCGGCCACCGCGGACGGCTCGGTGGTTTCCTCGGTGGGATTCCACAGCACCACCGCGTGGCCTTCGACGTCGATGCCGCGCCGCCCGGCGCGGCCGGTGAGCTGCGTGTACTCCCCCGGCGTCAGCGCCACGTGTTGTTCGCCGTTGAACTTCACCAGCCGCTCGAGCACCACGGTGCGTGCGGGCATGTTGATCCCGAGCGCCAGGGTCTCGGTGGCGAACACCGCCCTGACGAGTCCGGCGGTGAACAACTCTTCGACCGTGTGGCGGAAGACGGGCAGCATGCCGGCATGGTGGGCCGCCAAACCGCGCAGCAGTCCCTCTCGCCACTCGTAGTAGCCGAGCACGGTCAGGTCGGCGTCGGCGAGATCCCCGCATCGATGCTCGATCACCTCGGCGATCTGTGCGCGCTCCTCCTGGGTGGTCAGCTGCAGGGATGAGCGCAGGCATTGCTGGACGGCGGCATTGCAGCCGGCCCGGGAGAACACGAACGTGATCGCGGGTAGCAGCCCTTCGGAATCCAGGCTGGCGATCACGTCTGGACGCCCCGGTGTCCGGTAGAAGCGGGGACGCGACGGCCGTCCTGGGCTTCCCCGTCCCGCCTGCCGGCGGCGAGGCTGCCAATCGGTCATGCGGTCTGCCTCACGGCGGTGCGCGATGTGGCGCAGCAGTTCGGGATTGACGCGCGGTTGACGATCCGCTGCCGGTTTCTGGTTGTCGTAATCGAATAGATCCAGCAGACGCTTGCCCACCAACACGTGTTGCCACAGCGGCACCGGCCGGTGCTCGTCGACCACGACCGTCGTATCGCCGCGCACGGTCTGGATCCAGCCGCCGAATTCCTCGGCGTTGCTCACTGTCGCCGAGAGGCTGACCACCCGAACCTCGTCGGGCAGGTGCAGGATCACCTCCTCCCACACCGGACCCCGCATCCGGTCGGCGAGGAAATGCACCTCGTCCATCACCACATACGAAAGCCCATGTAATGCAGGCGAATCCGCGTAAAGCATGTTGCGCAGTACTTCGGTTGTCATGACAACCACGGGCGCATCGGCGTTGACGGACATGTCTCCGGTGAGCAGGCCGATGCGGTCGCGGCCGTAGCGCGCCGTGAGGTCGGTGTGCTTCTGGTTGCTCAGCGCTTTCAGCGGCGTGGTGTAAAAGCACTTGCCGCCGGACGCCAGCGCCAGGTGCACGGCGAATTCGCCGACCACCGTCTTGCCGGCACCGGTCGGCGCGCAGACCAGCACGCCGTGGCCTCGTTCGAGCGCCGCGCACGCCCGATGCTGAAAGCCGTCGAGCGCGAAGGGCAGTTCGGTGGTGAACCGGGTGAGCTCCACGAGCTCGGCCACGTCATGAGGCGGCGACGGATCAGGTGACATCGTCGTGTTGCCCGGCGGTGAACGACGGCTCCGGTATCGCGGTGGCCGGTTCGATGACGGATGCTTCGTCGTCGGGAATCACGGCCTGGGCTTCACGCTTGGCCTTCCGTCTGTCGTGCAGCCGGGAGATCTGGATGGCGAACTCCAAGAGGACGGACAGCGCCAACCCCAGCGCGGTCATCGAAAACGGATCGGATCCGGGGGTGAAGATCGCCGCGAACGCGAACATCCCGAAGATCAGGCCGCGCCGCCACGCCTTCAGCCGCTCGTAGGGCAGGACGCCGATGGCGTTGAGCATGACGATGAGCAGCGGAAATTCGAAGCTGACGCCGAAAACCACGAGCAGGTTAATCAGGAAGCCGAAATACCGGTCCCCGGACAGCGCGGTCACCTGTACGTCGCTGCCGACGGTCAGCAGGAAGCCCAGCGCCTTGGCCAGTACGAAGTAGGCCAGCACCGCGCCGACGACGAACAGCACCACGGCGGGAATCACGAACGCGACCGCGAAGCGGCGTTCCTTCTGGTACAGCCCGGGCGTGATGAACGCCCACAGCTGGTAGAACCACACCGGACAGGCGAGCACCACGCCGGCCGTCAGCCCGACCTTGAGCCGCAACATGAACTGGTCGAACGGCGCGGTGGCCAGCAGCCGGCACTGGCCACCCGCGGTGATCTCCGCGCGCGCCGACTGCGGCAGCGAACAGTAGGGATGGCGTAACAATTCGCCCAGGCTTTCCAGTCCGAAGATCGAATGCGAGTACCAGACGAACCCGAAAATCGTGGTCAGCAAGATGGCGGCCAACGAGATCAGCAGCCGGGTGCGCAGCTCGGTCAGATGGTCGACCAGCGACATGGTCGCGTCCGGGTTGGTACGGCTGCGCCGGTTACGAGGGTTGAGGCGCCTCAGCAGGCCGGAAGTGCGCGCTGAAACCTTGAAGACTTTCACGATGCTCGGTCAGTGCGCTCGGGCAGCGCGACGATGATGGCGGCTACGCCGGACGTGCTTCGCTGTGCCCCTGCTCGCTGGGCGCCGGCGCGTCGACCCGCTGCGATTGTACGGGCGTGGGGTTCGCCGCGGAGGCCTCGCTTTGGGTCCCCAAGGCCGACGTTTCCGCTTTGTTCTCCGTCTGCATTTCGCGGAGTTCGGACTTGAAGATCCGCATCGACTTACCCAACGAACGCGCCGCATCGGGGAGCTTTTTGGCACCGAACAGCAAGATCACGACGACCGCGAGGATCGCCCAGTGCCACGGACTAAGACTGCCCACTTTGATTACCTCCAGACGTTCACCCGATGCTACCGCAGTAGTGCCGTGTCGCGGCGGGCCCGCGCCGCCCCCTGACCCATGTCGCCTGGACTTTTATGAGCTCAGGGCTTCGTAGGACCTGACGGCAGCCGCCGCGGCATCCCGTACCCGCTGCGCCAGCGACGCAGGCCGCAGCACCTGCACGTCGAGCCCGAAGCCCAGCACCAGCCGCGTCATCCAATCCTCGGAGGCGTAGGTCATCACCGCCTCGCAGGATCCGTCCGGCAATTCGCGCACGTCGCGCATCGGGTAATACTCGAACATCCAGGACGCCGCGGGGGCCACCCGCAGCTTGGCCGACGGCAGCGACGGATCGCCGTCGAACAGCGAGGTGTCCGGCGGCGCGTGCAGCGCCGGCTCGGGCGGCGCTGCACGCTCGTCGAGCTCGGTGGCGTCCACGATCCGGTCGAAGCGGAACAACCGAACGCCCTCGGCCTCGCGTGACCAGCCCTCCAGGTAACTGTGGCCGCCGATCAGCAGCACCCGGATGGGGTCGACGACCCGGCTGGTCAGCGTGTCGTGCGAGGCGGAGTAGTAGTCGATGGCCAGCGCGTGCCTGGACTGGACGGCCGCGCGCACCGCCGCGGCGGCCCGATTCTCCACCGGTGCGGGCTCGTCGACGGCCGACGCCGCGGGTGACGCGTCGTGCCCGAGGGCCCCCGCGGCATCCTCGATCTTGGCGATGGCGCTGCGCGCGGCCTCGGGGTCGACGACCCCGGGGATGTCGGCCAGCGCCCGCAACGCCACTAGCAGGCCGGTGGCCTCCGGCGAGGTGAGCTTGAGTGGGCGGTCGATCCCCGCGGAGAACGTCACCTCGATGGTGTCCCCGGAGAACTCGAAATCGATGAGGTCGCCCGGGAAGTAACCGGGCAGACCGCACATCCACAGCTGGTTGAGGTCCTCTTCCAGCTGCTTGGCCGAGACCCCGAGGTCGACCGCGGCCTTGGACCGGGTGACCCGGGGATTGGCCTGGAAATACGGCACCATGTTCAGCAGCCGGATCAGGCGGGTGGACACGGGTGTCATGCGGACCCACCCCCGCGGCTCGGCGGTTGCCCCGCAACGACAGCGTCCACGCCCGCATGCGCGCGCAGCCGGGCCAGCACATCGTCGCGCAGCGACTGTGGTTCGAGCACCAGGGCGTCCGCACCGTAGCCGGCGATGTCACGGGCCAGCTGGTCGGCGGATCTGATGTCGAGTTCGATCACCTCGCCGTCGCGACCGCCGAGACGGCGCGAGTCTACGGGCCTGCCGGCGCGTCGTAGTGCCGTGGCCCGCCCGTCGGCCACCCATACTCGGGCCTGTCCGACCGTCGGCGTCGCCGAAACGTCGGTGACGGTCTGAACTACGATCTTGCGCAGGTCAATATCTTTCGGCACGGAGACGGCGCCCGGCGGACCGATCGGCGTGACGTTCGAACCGATCCGGGAGAGCCGGAAGGTGCGGGTGGCGTCGCGGTCGCGATCGTGGCCCACCAGGTACCAGCGGCCCTTCTCGGTGACCACACCCCAGGGCTCGACGGTGCGGGTGACGTACGGCTCGGCTCGGCTCGGCCGGTGCGGAAATTGCACGGCCTGCCGGGAGTCGATGGCGGACAACAGAATTCCGAGAACGTCCTCCGACCCGCGCAGACCCGGGACCCCGGCCGGCGACGCGATGGCGACCGGCGCGTCCGGATCGACGTCGACCCCGGCCGCGCGCAGTTTGAGCAGCGCGCCCTGCGTGGCGGTGATGAGTTCGGGCGACTCCCACAGCTGCGTCGCAACGGCTAGCGCGGCCGCCTCGTCGGGAGTCAGGTCGACCGGTGCAAGCGAGTAGGCGTCGCGGTTGATCCGGTAGCCCTCGGTGGGGTCCCAAGCCGACGCACGGCCGACCTCGAGCGGGATGCCAAGGTCGCGCAGCTCGTTCTTGTCGCGCTCGAACATGCGCGAGAACGCCTCCGCGCTGGGGCTGTCCGAATAACCCGCCACGCTCGACCTGATCTTCTCCGCCGAGATGTAGCCGCGGGTGGACAGCAGGGCGATGACCAGATTTACCAGCCGCTCGACTTTTGACGTCGCCATTGGCTCCAGATTATTCGATGGTCCTCGTCTGGCGCTTCCACCGGCCGTTCGCGTCGCGCTATTCCCTGCCACCACTTCTGCCTCGAGTCGGGGAGGTAGTGGTGACCTCGATCGTGCTGGCACCGGCGCTAGCACGTTGGAAAGTCGTCGTTCGATGCCGCGGCGGTGCCGTCGGGACTCTTGTGCAGACGACGAGCCGGCGTGCGGCTACATGCTCGCGATCAGGCGCTTGACCCGCTCGTCGACGGCCCGGAAGGGGTCCTTGCACAACACGGTGCGCTGGGCCTGGTCGTTGAGCTTGAGGTGCACCCAGTCGACGGTGAAGTCACGGCCCGCGGCCTGGGCCGCGCTGATGAATTCGCCACGCAGCCGCGCCCGGGTGGTCTGCGGCGGGTTGTCGACGGCCTCCGCGATGTCCTCGTCGGTGGTCACGCGCGCGGCCAGACCCTTGCGCTGCAGGAGGTCGAAGACGCCGCGCCCGCGCTTGATGTCGTGATAGGCCAGGTCCAGCTGAGCGATCTTCGGGTCGGACAGCTCCATGTTGTAGCGGTCCTGGTAGCGCTGGAAGAGCTTGCGTTTGATCACCCAGTCGATCTCGGTGTCGACCTTCGCGAAGTCCTGGCTTTCGACCGCGTCGAGCTGGCGGCCCCACAGGTCGACGATCTGCTCGATCTGCGCGTTGGGTTCCCGGGTCTGCAGGTGCTCGACGGCACGGCTGTAGTACTCGCGCTGGATGTCCAGTGCGCTGGCCTGACGCCCGCCCGCCAGCCGTACGGGCCGACGGCCGGTGGTGTCGTGGCTGACCTCGCGGATGGCGCGGATGGGGTTATCCAGCGAGAAGTCCCGGAACGGGACGCCGGCCTCGATCATCTCCAACACCAGCGCGGCCGTGCCGACCTTGAGCATGGTGGTGGTCTCGCACATGTTCGAGTCGCCGACGATCACGTGCAAGCGCCGGTACTTCTCGGCGTCGGCATGCGGCTCGTCGCGGGTGTTGATGATCGGCCGGCTGCGAGTGGTGGCCGAGGAGACGCCCTCCCAAATGTGCTCGGCGCGTTGGGAAAGGCAAAACGTTGCCGCCTTGGGGGTCTGCAGCACCTTGCCCGCGCCGCAGATCAGCTGGCGGGTGACCAGGAAGGGTAGCAACACGTCCGAGATCCGGGAGAACTCGCCGGCCCGCACGATCAGATAGTTCTCGTGGCAGCCGTAGGAGTTGCCTGCCGAGTCGGTGTTGTTCTTGAACAGGTAGATGTCGCCGCCGATGCCCTCATCAGCGAGGCGCTGCTCGGCGTCGACCAGGAGGTCTTCCAGCACCCATTCCCCGGCGCGGTCGTGGGTGACCAGCTGCACCAGGCTGTCGCATTCGGCGGTGGCGTACTCCGGGTGGCTTCCCACGTCGAGGTATAGGCGGGCGCCGTTGCGTAGAAAAACATTGGAGCTGCGGCCCCAGGACACGACGCGGCGGAACAGGTAGCGGGCCACCTCGTCCGGGCTGAGCCGTCGATGGCCGTGGAATGTGCAGGTGACCCCGAACTCGGTCTCGATGCCCATGATTCGCCTCTGCACGTAATCGAGGGTACTGGTTGTCCGACCGCGACGGTGAGCATGCCGCGCGCATCAATCCGACGAAGTGTTTCGTAGACCCTTGGGCGCGGCCGCGGGGCGCCCCTAACCACCCTTCGACTAACACCGCGGCCGTCGCCATTCGCTAGCCCACCGGCACCTTGGGCACCATCTGACCCATCAGCATCAGCGGATGTCACCCGCCGTCCGGGGTTTGGCGTGTCTAGTCGGAGGGTCCGCCTTCAGGATCCGACGGCTCACCGTCGCCTCCCGAGCCGTGGGAATCCAGCTCGCGCAGCAAATTTTCCAAGGTGGCGCGATTGATCCGCCGGAAAGCCCGTCGCGGCCGGTTGACATCCAAGATGGCAACTTCCAGGCTGCCCACGTCGAGCGTGGACTGGTCCCCATTCGAGGCCTCGCTACCGGCCCGCAGCGCCTTCACGGCGATACGCGTCGCTTCACGCAGATCGGCGTTCTCGGCGTAAGACTCCTTGAGCGCCGTGACGATCGGCTCGGTGGTGCCACCCATCACCACGAAATGCGGCTCGTCGGCGATCGATCCGTCATAGGTAATCCGGTACAGCTCAGGTGGTTTGCTTTCGCCGTAGTGCGCGACCTCGGCAACACACAGTTCCACCTCGTAGGGCTTGGCCTGCTCGGTGAAGATGCTGCCCAGCGTCTGCGCGTAGACATAGGCCAGCTGGCGGCCCGTCACGTCGCGACGGTCGTAGGCGTAGCCGCGGGTGTCGGCGAATTGGATTCCGCCGCGGCGCAAGTTGTCGAATTCGTTGAACTTACCGGCGGCCGCGAAGCCGACACGATCGTAGAGTTCGCTGATCTTCTGCAACGACCGTGACGGATTCTCCGCGACGAAGATCACACCACCGGCGTATACCAGCGCGACCACGCTCTTGCCCCGAGCGATGCCTTTACGTGCGAGCTCGCTGCGCTCGCGCATCGCCTGCTCGGGCGAGATGAAATAGGGGAAGCTCACTTCTCACCACCATCGGGACCGAAAGTGTCAGCGCGCGAACGGCTTTGGATCACTTCGCGGGCCAATTCGGCGATGCGGCTCTCCGGCACTTCAAGCGCCCCCTCGGCACCGATGGTGACCGCGGTGGGATAGATGCCGCGCACCAGATCCGGTCCGCCGGTGGCGGAATCGTCATCGGCCGCGTCGTAGAGCGCCTCGATCGCGACACGCACCGCGGAATCGCCGTCGGTGACTTGCGAGTACAACTTCTTCATCGACGACTTGGCGAAGATCGAGCCTGACCCCACCGACTGGTAGCCCTCCTCTTCCAGGTTCCAGCCGCCGGCGGCATCGAAAGACACGATGCGGCCGGCGCCTTCGGAGTCGGGCGCGTCGATGTCGTAGCCCACCAGCAGCGGCAACGCGATCAGACCTTGCATCGCCGCCGCCAGGTTTCCGCGCACCATGATCGCCAACCGGTTCACCTTGCCGGCGAACGTGAGTGGCACGCCTTCGAGTTTCTCGTAATGCTCGAGTTCCACCGCATAAAGGCGGGCGAACTCCACGGCGATGGCGGCGGTGCCGGCGATGCCGGTGGCGGTGTAGTCATCGGTGATGTACACCTTCTTGACGTCGCGCCCGGCGATCATGTTGCCCTGCGTCGAACGCCGATCGCCGGCGAGCACCACGCCCCCGGGGTATTTCAGCGCGACGATGGTGGTGCCGTGCGGCAGCTGCCCCATGGCGGCATCCGATTGCGAGCCGGACAGGCTTGCCGGCAGCAATTCCGGCGCCTGGCGTCGCAACAAATCAGCAAACGACGAGAGATCTATAGCGGGATTTGCCGGAAGTGCGTGGCCCGGTAGTGCGGAATTGGTGGACAGGCGGTTAGAGAAAGGCCAGGTCACTGTCCGCCCTTTTGGACATACGCGCGAACGAAGTCCTCAGCGTTCTCCTCGAGGACGTCGTCGATCTCGTCGAGCAGATCGTCGGTGTCCTCGGCTAGCTTTTCCCGGCGCTCTTGGCCCGCGGCCGTGCTGCTGGCGATGTCGTCTTCGTCGCCGCCACCACCGCCACGCTTGGTCTGCTCCTGAGCCATCGCCGCCTCCTGCGTTGTGTGGGCCCATTGAATGGCTTATTCACCGATCAAGCCACACTGCCCGTTGGTCTTTCCTAGCCTACCGGTCGACCCCGACGTTCCCGCGGTTAACCGGTACCTAGCTGGTGAGTTGTTCGACCAGTTCGGCGGCGCTGTCCACCGAGTCCAGCAGCGCCCCCACATGCGCTTTGCTGCCGCGCAGCGGCTCCAACGTCGGAATGCGGACCAGGGAATCACCGCCCAGGTCGAAAATCACCGAGTCCCAGCTGGCCGCGGCGATATCGGCGCCGAACCTGCGCAGGCATTCGCCGCGGAAGTAGGCACGGGTATCCGTCGGCGGTTTGTCCACCGCCTCGAGCACCTGGTGTTCGGTCACCAGGCGCTTCATCGAGCCGCGCGCGACGAGCCGGTTGTACAGGCCCTTGTCCAGCCGGACGTCGGAATATTGCAGGTCCACCAAATGCAGCCGCGGCGCCGACCAGCTCAGGTTTTCGCGCTGCCGGAATCCTTCGAGCAGGCGCAGCTTGGCCGGCCAGTCGAGTATTTCGGCGCATTCCATCGGGTCGCGTTCGAGTTGGTCGAGCACGTGCGCCCACGTTTCGACGACATCGGACGCACGCGGGTCGGGGTCGCGGCTGTCGACCAGCTTGGCCACCCGATCCAGGTAAATCCGTTGCAGCGCAAGCCCGGTCAGCTCGCGACCGTCCGCGAGGGCCACGGCGACGCGCAGCGAAGGGTCGCGGCTGATCGCGTGGACCGCGTGCACCGGCCGCGCCAGCGCCAGGTCGCTCAGGTCGATGCCGTGCGCAGGGCCCTCTTCGATCAGATCCAGCACCAGCGCTGTGGTGCCCAGTTTCAGATAGGTCGACGTCTCGGCGAGGTTGGCGTCGCCGATGATGACGTGCAGCCGCCGGTACCGGTCGGCGTCGGCGTGTGGTTCGTCGCGGGTGTTGATGATGCCGCGTTTGAGCGTGGTCTCGAGGCCGACCTCGACCTCGATGTAGTCCGAGCGCTGGGACAGCTGAAAACCGGGCTCGTCGCCGGAGGGCCCGATGCCGACCCGGCCGGAGCCGGTGACCACCTGCCGGGAGACCAGAAACGGGGTCAGCCCGGCGATGATCGCCGAAAACGGCGTCTGCCGCGACATCAGGTAGTTCTCGTGCGACCCGTAGGAGGCGCCCTTGCCGTCGACGTTGTTCTTGTAGAGCTGCAATTTCGCGGCCCCGGGCACGCTGGCGACGTGGCGTGCGGCGGCCTCCATCACCCGCTCGCCGGCCTTGTCCCAGATCACCGCGTCGAGCGGGTCGGTGCACTCGGGTGCGGAGTATTCGGGGTGCGCGTGGTCGACGTACAGCCGCGCGCCGTTGGTCAGAATCATGTTGGCCGCACCGACCTCGTCGGCGTCGACCACCGGGGGCGGCCCGGCCGAGCGGCTCAGGTCGAAGCCGCGGGCATCCCGCAATGGCGATTCCACCTCGTAGTCCCAGCGGGTGCGCTTGGCGCGCTGAATGCCCGCTGCTGCCGCATAAGCCAAAACTGCCTGCGTCGATGTGAGGATCGGATTGGCTGTCGGGTCGGATGGAGATGAAATCCCGTATTCGACCTCCGTCCCGATAATCCGTTGCATGGCTTAAGCGTAGGCCGCGCGACGAAGCGGCCCGCGCGGCGGGGCGCGGAGGAGCCGGCCAATTGGGTCCAGCCGCGCGACGAAGCGGCCCGCGCGGCGGGGCGCAGACGAGCCGGCCAATTGGGCCCAGCCGCGCGACGAAGCGGCCCGCGCGGCGGGGCACGGAGGAACCGGGCAGCGGCCCCGCCGATGTCCGGAAATTGCCAGTCCGGCAACCACTCCGATAAGGCCACCGCGGGTGACCTGCGGCCGTAGGGTGAGCCGGCATGGAGCTACTTCGCGGCCGCGCTCCTGGCCGCCGGGCCGAGCCGAGTGCCGCGGCCGAAAGCTGGTTTTTGGGACGCGGTTTGCCGTCCGTACTCACGCGGCGCGCGCGGTGGCGGCGGCTCTGGACGCGGTCGGCGCCCATGCTTGCCGCGTACGCGGCGCTGCAGGCCTGCGTCCTCGCGGTCTACCTGATCACCGGCGGTCACGACGTCGAAATCAGCGGCGAACCGACGACCTCAGAATTGGCCGTGCTGATTCTGCTCGCGCTGGCCCTGCCGTCGATGGCCGTCGTCGGCTGGCTGGTCTCCCGGTCGCGGAGCCGCAAGACACGCACCGCGATAACGACGTTGTCGGTTCTGTTAGTGGCGTGCGTCGGAGTCACCGTCGGCGACGTCATACAGGAGGCCGTCGTCGTAGCCGCCGTGCTGATCCTGACCGGCAGCGGGATCGGATCGATTCTCGGATGGGCGGTACGGATGATGCTGTCGCACTTTGCGACGGTGGGCGCCTTGGCCGTTCGGGCGTTGCCGGTCGTGCTGCTGACCGCCTTGGTGTTCTTCAACACCTACGTCTGGCTGATGGCCGCGACTATCAGCGGCAACCGGCTGGCTCTGGCCATGGCCTTCCTGGTCGCCATCGCGGCGGCGTTCGTCAACTCGGCCACGCGAGAGCGCGTCAGGCCGATGCTGCAATCGGCGACGGTGCCGCGCGACGAACCCGAAAAGCTCGCGGGCACACCGTTCGCCGGGATGCCCAACGTCTCCGAAGGGGCACCGCTGAAGAAGTCGGAGCGTCTCAACGTGGTATTCGTTCTCGCCGTCTCCCAGCTGGCGCAGATCATGGTGGTGGCGGTGGTGACCACCGCGATCTACTTGATTCTGGGGCTCATCGTGCTCAGCCCCGAACTGCTCAACCAGTGGACCCACACCTACAAGAGCAGCGCGACGGTGTTCGGATTCACGCTGCCGGTGCCCGACTCGCTGATCCACATGACGCTGTTCCTCGGTGCGTTGACATTCATGTACATCAGCGCCCGCGCCGCCGGCGACGCGGAATACCGGTCCACGTTTCTCGACCCGTTGATCGACGACCTGGACACCGCTTTGGTGGCGCGCAATCGCTACCACGGCGCCGCCCGGTGACCGTCCGTCGTGTTGACGGCACCGACACCAGTGATTAATTTCACCCTGTGTCCGCCCCCGAATCCGGCCGCGCCGTCGGTAAGCACGCACTCGACCTGTCCGGGAAGCGCTACGGCGAGGTACTCCTCGTAACACCCGGCGAGGCGGGCCCGCAAGCAACGGTTTACAACAGCTTCCCGCTCAACGACTGTCCCCAAGAGCTGTGGTCGGCGCTGGACGCGCACGCCATCGCCACCGAACACGGGGCGGCCGCAGCCCTGCTCAACGGTCCCCGGTATTGGCTGATGAACGCCATCGAAAAACCTAGGCAGGGCCCGCAGATCACGAAATCCTTCGGCGGGATCGAAATGATCCAGCAGGCCACCGTCCTGTTGTCGTCGATGAACCCGGCGCCCTACATCCCCAACACAGTCAACCGCCACACGGTGTTCGTCTTCAACGCCGGTCAAGAGGTGTACGAACTCATCGATCCCCAAAGCCAGCACTGGATCATGCAGACCTGGAGCCAGGTCGCCGATGCCACCTTGTCGCGCGCCGACCTACCGGGCCTTGCCGACCGGCTCGACCTGCCGGCCGGCTGGGCCTACCAACCGCGCGTGCTCACCGACGAATTGCGCGTGGATACGACGCAGCGCCCCGCCCACGTGCTGCAGGACAATCTGACCAACAGCTATTCGTTGGTGACCGACTGACCACCGGCGGTGCCGAGGCCTACAAGTACTGACCCAGGTTGGATTCGGTGTCGATGGCCCGCGATGCGCTCGACGACTTGCCGGTGACCAGGGTGCGGATGTAGACGATCCGCTCGCCCTTCTTGCCCGAAATCCGTGCCCAGTCATCGGGGTTGGTGGTGTTGGGCAGGTCTTCGTTCTCGGCGAACTCGTCGACGATCGAGTCCAGCAGATGCTGGATACGCAGACCGGGCTGCCCGGTCTCCAGCACGGACTTGATCGCGTTCTTCTTCGCGCGGTCGACGACGTTCTGGATCATCGCCCCGGAATTGAAGTCCTTGAAGTACATGACTTCCTTGTCACCGTTGGCGTAGGTGACCTCCAGGAATCGGTTGTCGTCGATCTCGGCGTACATCCGCTCGACGACCTTCTCGATCATCGCCCCGATGCAGGCCGAACGATCGCCCCCGAACTCGGCCAGGTCGTCGCCGTGCACCGGCAGCGACTCGACCAAGTACTTCGAGAAGATGTCCTGTGCCGCTTCGGCATCCGGCCGCTCGATCTTGATCTTCACGTCCAGACGTCCCGGCCGCAGGATGGCGGGATCGATCATGTCCTCACGGTTGGAGGCGCCGATCACGATGACGTTCTCGAGTCCCTCCACACCGTCGATCTCACTGAGTAGCTGCGGAACCACGGTCGTCTCGACGTCCGAGGACACCCCGGTGCCGCGGGTGCGGAAGATCGAGTCCATCTCGTCGAAGAACACGATCACCGGTGTGCCTTCCGACGCCTTCTCACGGGCGCGCTGGAAGATCAGCCGGATGTGCCGTTCGGTCTCACCGACGAACTTGTTGAGCAGTTCCGGGCCCTTGATGTTCAAGAAGTAGGACTTGGCTTCGCGGGCGTCATCACCGCGCACCTCGGCCATCTTCTTGGCCAACGAGTTGGCCACGGCCTTGGCGATCAGCGTCTTGCCGCAACCGGGCGGACCGTAGAGCAGCACACCTTTGGGCGGGCGCAGCGCGTACTCGCGGTACAGCTCTTTGTGCAGGAACGGCAGCTCCACCGCGTCGCGGATCTGCTCGATCTGGCGAGTCAGGCCGCCGATGTCCAGGTAGCTGACATCGGGCACCTCTTCCAGGACCAGGTCTTCGACCTCGGCCTTGGGGATGCGCTCGAAGGCGTACCCGGCCTTGGTGTCGACCAACAACGAGTCGCCGGGACGCAGCTTGCGCGGCCGAGTGTCGTCGTTGAGCGCGTCGGGATGGCCTTCCGGCAGGTTCTCGGCGACCAGTGGCTCGGCAAGCCAGACGATGCGTTCCTCGTCGGCGTGCCCGACGACCAGGGCGCGATGCCCGTCGGCCAGCAGTTCACGCAACGTGGATATCTCGCCGACCGATTCGAACTTGCCGGCCTCGACGACGGTGAGCGCCTCGTTCAGGCGGACCGTCTGACCCTTGCGCAGCAACGGGACTTCGATGTTCGGCGAGCACGTCAGCCGCATCTTGCGACCGGAGGTGAACACGTCGACGGTGTCGTCCTCGTGGGCGGCGAGCAGGACGCCGTAGCCACTGGGCGGCTGCCCCAGCCGATCGACTTCCTCACGCAGCGCCAGCAGTTGCTGGCGGGCCTCTTTAAGGGTCTCCATCAACTTCGAGTTCCGCGACGCGAGGGAGTCGATGCGCGCTTCCAGCTGATGCACATCGCGCGCGGAGCGGGCGCCGCCATGTGAGCCGGCGGTCTGGTCGAGTTGATCGCGCAACATCGCCGCCTCGCGGCGTAGTTGCTCCAACTCGGCCTCGTCGCCGCGGGAACTCTCTGATTCGTGGGGGGTTCCGAAAGCTTCAGAACGCTCTGAGCTACCCATCTTGCGCTCCTTTCCCACACCGAATTGGCGCGGCGGATACTTCAAAGCTACCGGCCATTGCCGACTGATGTACGTAGTCAAATACCCACGAAAAGTTAAGATTTTCGTCACGCTGGTAATCTCGGCCACTAATCGTGATGATCGAAAGGGCCGCCGTGACCGCAAAAAGCCTCACCACAGGCTCGGTCCGCGTCGCCGTCGTAGCCCCCGCCGCCGGTGTGACTTCGGTTCCACCCATCGGCCTGACCTTAGCGACTCCCTTCCTCCGCGAAGCGGCCAGAGCCGCCTAGCCGGCCGGCCGACTGGATGCACCGCCCACTGTCCGTAGCGCTGAGCGCCGCCACCGCCCTTGCGGCGGTCGGGCTCTCGGCGTGTTCGTCGCCTCACCCGAAGACTGGTTCGTCGCCCGCCTCGTCGTTGCCACCCGCCTCGTCGAGCCAGGTTGCTGCGCCGGTCACTACTCCCCTGCCGCCGTCCGAAGCCCTCACCGACGTGCTCACCCGACTCGCCGACCCGAACGTTCCGGGCGCCAGCAAGGTGAATCTGGTGGAAGGCGCGACGCCCGAGAGCGCGGCCACCCTGGACAAGTTCACCGGCGCGCTGCGCGACAATGGCTATCTGCCCATGACCTTCAACGCGAACGACATCGCTTGGTCGGACAAGAACCCGTCGAACGTGAAGACCACCATCGCTGTTCACACCGCCCAGGCCAACAACGCCAACTTCACCTTTCCGATGGAGTTCACTCCGTTCCAGGGCGGTTGGCAGCTATCGCGGCACACCGCCGAAATGCTGTTGGCTTTGGGGAAGTCGCCGACGGCTCCGACTTCGGGGAATCTCCCGCCTCTGCCCCCGCCGGGCCCGCCCCCCGCGCCGCCACCACCCGAGCCCGCGCCGGCACCAGCACCACCACCGCCACCTGCGGCTCCGCCGCCCGCACCACCATCCCCGGCTCCGCCGCCGCCCGCGGAACCTGCTCCCGCCCCTGCTCCCGAGCCCGCCCCCGCTCCGGAGCCCGCCCCCGATCAGCAAAACCCGCCGGGTTGACCCGCGGCATGTGGATCGGCTGGCTCGAATTCGACGTGTTGCTGGGCGATGTTCGATCACTCAAACAGAAGCGGTCGGTCATTCGGCCCGTCGTCGCCGAGTTGCAGCGCAAGTTCAGCGTGTCGGCGGCCGAGACGGGTTCGCACGGGCTGTACCGGCGAGCCGGCATCGGCGTCGCCACGGTGTCCGGCGACCGAGGCCACGCCGTCGACGTCCTGGACGCGGCCGAACGGTTGGTGGCCGCGCATCCCGAGTTCGAGCTGCTGTCCGTGCGGCGCTCGCTGGTGCGCAGCGAGGACCTCGCCTAGCCCAATGGTGGCGACCCGCGGGCGCCCGGCTACCCCGCGCTTGCGATCGCCACTAGCCCAATCGTGGCGACCCGCGGCGCCCGGCTACCCCGCGCTTGCGATCGCCACTAGCCCAATGGTGGCGACCCGCGGCGCCCGGCTACTCCGCGCTTGCGATCGCCACTAGCCGTCGCGGCCTTCGCGCTTGCGACCCAACGGCACGGGAGCGACGACGCCGGGCGCGAGCCGTCGCGTAAAGA
Organism: Mycobacterium sp.; assembly: GCF_036273375.1. Lineage (GTDB taxonomy): Bacteria > Actinomycetota > Actinomycetes > Mycobacteriales > Mycobacteriaceae > Mycobacterium. The sequence continues at coordinate 48,362 of NZ_DASUHS010000096.1, forward strand.
TCAGGAAGGCCGTGTGTCCGCGCATCGAATGCTGCGGCCGGACTGCGAGACCTACGACGTTCCAACCGCGTTGCAATGTCTCCCAGGACCGCGGCTCGGTCCAGCACTGCTGCGCCCGCAGGGCCTCGACCGCGCGCGACAGCTGGGTGACGGTGGCCACGTAGATGATCAGTACGCCGCCGGGGATCAACAGCCGCGCGACCGACTCCAGCACCTCCCACGGCGCAAGCATGTCGAGCACGGCGCGGTCGAAGGATCCGTCCGGCAATTCGGAGTCGGAGACGTCGCTGATGATCAGTTCCCAGTTGTCGGGTGCCTGACCACCGTGAAACACCGACACGTTGCGTTCGGCGTGCTCGGCATGGTCGGCGCGCTGTTCGTAGGAGGTCACCCGGCCTTCGGGCCCTACCGCGCGCAGCAGCGAACAGGTCAGCGCGCCAGAGCCGGCGCCGGCCTCCAGCACCCGCGCGCCCGGGAATATGTCGCCCTCGTGCACGATTTGGGCGGCGTCCTTGGGATAGATCACCTGGGGTCCGCGCGGCATCGACATGACGTAGTCGATCAGCAGAGGCCGCATCACCAAGTACACAGCGTTGTTGCTGGACTTGATCACGCTGCCCTGCTCCAGCCCGATCAGCGCGTCGTGCGGAATCGACCCGCGATGCGTGTGGAACTCGGCGCCCGCGGTGAGCACCACCGTGTAATGCCGACCCTTGGCATCGGTGAGCTGGACACGCTCGCCCACGGTGAACGGGCCGGTTACGGACACGCGGTCCAGCGTGCCAGCCGACTCGCCGCCGCAGGTGCTTGGGGGTTGTCGGCGCCCAGTCCTAGGCTGCCGACATGACCGTCCAGCCGGAGGCAACGCAGTCGGAGGCACCGCAGTCGGCGGAGCGCCCGGCGGGGCATGCGTACCGCCCGGCCCTGTCGCCATCGCGTGCGGCCGACTTCAAGCAGTGCCCGCTGCTGTACCGGTTCCGGGCCATCGACCGGTTGCCCGAGGCGCCGTCGACCGCGCAGCTGCGCGGATCCCTGGTCCATGCCGCCCTACAGCACCTTTACGACCTGCCCGCCGAGCAGCGCGGTCCCGACACCGCGATGTCACTGGTGCAGCCGGCGTGGGAACAAATCATCGCCGCAGCGCCTGAGATCACCGCCGAGCTGGATCCGGCGCAGCGAACCCAGCTGCTGGTCGAGGCGCAGGCGCTGCTCGCCGGGTATTACCGGCTCGAGGACCCCACCCGTTTCAACCCGGAGTGCTGCGAGCAGCGGGTGGAGGTAGAGCTCGCGGACGGCACGCTGCTGCGTGGCTTCATCGACCGGATCGACGTCGCCGCCACCGGCGAGCTTCGTGTGGTCGACTACAAGACCGGCCAGGCGCCGCCGGCCGCACGAGCCCTGGCCGAGTTCAAGGCCATGTTCCAGATGAAGTTCTACGCGGTGGCGCTGTTGCGCTCCCGAGGTGTGCAGCCCACCCGGCTGCGCCTCATCTATCTGGCCGACGGTCAGGTGCTGGACTACACGCCGGATCACGACGAGCTGCTGCGGTTCGAGAAGACGCTGATGGCGATCTGGCGGGCCATCCAATCCGCGGGGCAGACGGGCGATTTCCGTCCCACCCAGTCGCGGTTGTGCGACTGGTGTCCCCACCAGCAGCACTGCCCGCTGTTCGGGGGGACCCCACCTCCATACCCGGGGTGGCCGGAATCTCTTGCGGTGCAAACCGATTCGCACGCAACCGAACCTGCTGCCTAACTGTTGGCTCGATGGTGGCGAGCCGCCGCGCCCCGCTACGCCGCGCTCGCGATCGCCACTAGCCCAGCGGCGAGAGCTCCTGCAGCATCGTGGGAATCAGCTCGCTGACCGTGGGATGAATGTGCATCGTCCGCGACAGCGTGGTGTAGGGCGCTTTGGCCGACATCACGTCCAAAATGCCGTGGATGGCCTCGTCACCGCCAACGCCGAGGATGGCGGCCCCCAGAATCTCTTGGGTGTCGGCGTCCACCACGACTTTCATGAAGCCTTGCGTCTCACCCTTTTCCACCGCCCGGCCGACTCTGGTCATCGGCCGCTTGCCGACCAGCGCCTTGCGCCCCGACGCGCGGACCTGATCGACGGTCATGCCGGCGCGCCCGAGCGGCGGATCGATGTAGAGCGCGTAGGTGGTGATGCGTTCGCTCACCCGGCGCGGGTCGTCGTCCAGCAGATTGGCGGCGACGATCTCAAAGTCGTTGTAGGAGGTGTGGGTGAACGCGCCCTTGCCATTGCAGTCGCCCATCGCCCAGATGTGATCGACGCTGGTCTTGAGCCGGTCATCGACCACGATGTAGCCGCGGGCGTCGGTCTGCACCCCGGCCGCTTCCAGGCCCAGGTCGTCGGTGTTGGGTCGCCGGCCCACCGCCAGCAGCAGATGGCTTCCTTCGACCGGGGCGGCACCCTCGCGAGGAGTCAGCTCGAACCCCTTGCCGGCCTTGGTTATTCGCACATCGTCGGCATCGACGATGATCTCGATGTCTTCGGCCCGCAAAATTTCTTCCACGGAGGTCGAGACATCCTCGTCTTCGCGCGACGCCAGCCGCGGTCCCCGTTCGACGACGGTCACCCGGGCTCCGAATCGCCGGTACATCTGCGCGAACTCCAGCGCGATGTAGCTGCCGCCGACGATGACGAGATGCGTTGGCACGGTGTCGAGTTCGAGAACCGACACGTTGGTCAGGAAGTCGACATCGGACAGGCCCGGGATGTCGGGCACCACCGCACGTCCGCCGACGTTGAGGAAGACGCGGTCGGCGCGCAACGCATCGTCACCGACTCGCAGCGTGTGTGGATCCTGGAAAACGGCGTGACCGCGAAACACGGTGCAGCCGTTCATGCCCTCGAGCCAATCCTCGACGCCCTTGCGGTCGCCGAGCATGATCTCGTCCTTGCGGGCCTTGACCTTCGCCATGTCGACGCTGACCGGTCCGGTCCCGACGCCGTATTCCGCGCCGCGGCGCGCCAGATGCGCGGCATGCGCGGAAGCCACCAGCGTCTTGGTTGGGATGCACCCGGTGTTGACGCAGGTGCCGCCGATCAGCTTGCGCTCCACCACCGCGACGCGTTGCCCGGCTGCGGTCAGTCGGCCTGCCAACGGCGGGCCGGCCTGGCCGGCGCCAACGATGATCGCATCGAAACGTTCTGTCACTTAACCGCTGTCAGCAGGTACTCGGTCAGCACGTGGCCCGTCGCCGCGAGGATGGCGAACCCGCCCACGATCGCGACGACGTCCTCTAGCAGCGCGATCGGCAGATCCTTACCGCCCGTCGCGGCCACCAGCCGTTTGCGCGCCTGGTACCCGCCGAGAGTGCCCAGCACCGCACCGATGACGCCGGCGCCGAGCGCGGTAAACGTCCAGTGCGGCCAGGCGCCAAGGGCCGCGCCGGCGAGCCCGCCCGTGGCGATCCGGGCCGCGAAGATCAGGGGCGCGGTGCGCGCCGGCGTCTTGGGCAGCTTGTCGTTGATCAGCTCGCCCACGGCGAGAACGGTGAAGATGATCACCGTGATGATGCTGGCCATCCAGCTTGCCCACGTGCCATGCAAATCGATCCAGCCGATGAAGGCGGCCCAGGCGACGACGGCGGGCGCAGTCAGCGAACGTAGCCCGGCCACGACGCCAATCAGTAAAGCCAGCAAGACAAGGAGTGCGTGTGTCACGAAAGACCCTCCTGGGAAGACGAACACCGGCGACCAATGCGGGGACGGTCCACACGCCAACCCGGGCAGTCCCCGAGGCGGACGCTAACACAGCCGCGGGTTTTGCACCGCGTGCGCGATCAGAACCGGCAAAACCTGATGTCGGACCCCAGGATCGCCTTGGCGCCGATGGCGGCCAACTCGTCCATGATCTCGTTGACGCCCCGGCGCGGCACCAGCGCGCGGATGGCGACCCAGGCCGGGTCGGCCAGGGGTGCGATGGTGGGCGACTCCAGCCCCGGCGTGATCGCCGTGGCCTTGTCCTGCACCGAGCGGGGGCAGTCGTAATCGAGCATCAGATATTGCTGGCCGAACACCACACCCTGGATCCGCGCCACCAATTGATCGCGCGCCGCCTGCGTCCCGGACTTACTGCTCTGGTCACTCTCGATCAGCACCGCTTCGGAATCGCACAGCGGGTCGCCGAAGGCCTCGAGGTTGTGCAGGCTCAGGGTGCGCCCCGAACCCACCACGTCGGCGATCGCGTCGGCAACGCCGAGTTGTATCGAGATCTCCACCGCACCGTCGAGCCTGATGACGGTTGCCTCGATACCGCGCCCCGCCAAGTCTTTTCGGACCAGATTGGGATAGGCGGTGGCAATCCGTCTGCCGGCCAGATCGGCCATCTCCCAGCCGCGCCCTGCCGGCCCCGCGTAGCGAAAGCTCGAGGAGCCGAATCCCAGCGCCAGACGTTCGCGCACCGGTGCGTCGGAATCGCCCACCAGGTCCCGGCCGGTGATGCCGAAATCCAGCTCTCCCGAACCCACATAGATGGCAATGTCTTTGGGCCGCAGGAAGAAGAATTCGACCTGATTGGCCGGATCAATGACGGTCAGATCTTTGGAATCGGTACGGCGCCGGTAGCCCGCCTCCGCGAGGATCTCGCTGGCCGGCTCGCTCAGCGTGCCCTTGTTGGGAACCGCAACCCGCAACATCGTCAGAGCTTCCGATACACGTCGTCGAGGGTCAGCCCGCGTGCCACCATCAACACCTGCGTCCAGTAGAGCAACTGGCTGATCTCCCCGGCCAGCGCGTCGTCGGATTCGTGTTCGGCGGCCAGCCACACTTCGCCTGCTTCCTCGAGGATCTTTTTGCCCAGCTCATGGACGCCACCTTCCAGTGCGGCGACCGTCGCGCTGCCGGCCGGCCGGGTACGGGCACGCTCGCCCAGTTCGGCGAACAGATCCTCGAAGGTCTTCACGGCCAGCGATTGTTTCACGCGGCGGCGAGCAAAGTCACGGCGGTTTAGCCCCGGCCGGGTTTTGAGCGGCTTCGTCAGTCGAATCCGGCGAGCGTGATCCGCAGCGCTTCCTCCAACTGCACGTGAAAAGGCGGACTCGCGCCGATATCCGAGGTCAGCCACCCGTCGAGCACGAATTGCCCTGTGGACACACTCGTGTGGACCAACAGCGCGGGCCGAATATTAACCGCCGCATCGACATTCATCCGGTGGGCGACCTGTTCGATCAGCGTGCCGTGGTCGGTTTCGCTGACCAGCAGGGATTTGCTCAACAAGTGGGGTGCGGTTGCGACGGCGTGCCGCCAGGTATCTAGGTTGTCAACCTCGCTGACATCCCTGGCGCGCGTGACGAACAGCTGAATTAACGCTTCGGCCGGCGACTCATGTGGCGGTCTCGCGCTGTAGGAACCCACGATCTCGGCGGCCGCCTCCCGGACGGGATCGATCAGCAGCCCCTCCTTGGTGGGCGCGTACCGGAAATAGGTGCTGATGGAGATTCCGGCGGCCGCGGCGATGTCCTCGGTCGTCACGGCCTCAAAGCCACGTTCGGCGAAGAGCTGGTGCGCGGTCTGTTGGATGTGCGACAGCAGCTCAGCACGGCGTCGGTCCCGCAACGAACCGGCGTTTGCTGAGGGCATGCCATCACCTTCGCCAATCCGACAGTAGACCCCATGGCGCCGTCTAGCGACGAACTTGAGATGAGTGACTCTACACTATTGAAAGTCCCTATCAAGTAGGCTAATGTGATGCAGCACACAGATGTGAGCTGCGGATTTTCGGCGCTTGTTGACACTATTTTAATAAGGATAGGCGTCCAACGGTCGCCCAATGTCCCCCGCTCGGCACTCACGACTTAGGGGTGGGAAGAGGGCCGATGAAGGCGGTAGCTGGTACGCGATGACCTGTGCCATGGGTTTGCTAGACGGACCGCAAGTCACGCCGGTATGACGACGACACAGCTGGATGGCGTTACCGCCATCAGAAACTGGTCCGTCGGGTACGTCAAACGTCACCCGGTCGCCTCGCTGACGACGGTAGGTCAACAGTTCGTTCTGGGTGTGCGAACCGCTCAATATTTCTTCTACGACCTGGTGACCGGGCGATTCCAGTGGCAGGAGTTCGTCCGGCAGGGCGCGTTCATGGCCGGCACCGCCGTGTTGCCGACGATCCTGGTGTCGCTACCGATCAGCGTCACGCTGTCCATCCAGTTCGCGTTGCTGGCCGGCCAGGTCGGTGCGACGTCGCTGGCCGGGGCGGCCAGCGGGCTCGCCGTCATCCGGCAGGGGGCGTCGCTGGTGGCGGCAGTCCTCATGGCCTCGGCGGTCGGGTCGGCGATCACCGCCGACCTGGGTTCGCGAACGATGCGCGAAGAGACCGACGCAATGGAGGTGATGGGAGTCTCGGTGATCCGCCGCCTGGTCGTCCCCCGCTTCGCCGCGGCGGTGATGATCGGCGTCGCCCTCACCGGTGTCGTGTGCTTCGCCGGATTCTTCGCGAGCTACATGTTCAACGTGTACTTCCAGAACGGGGCGCCGGGCAGCTTCGTGTCGACGTTCGCGTCGTTCGCGACGACCGGCGACATGATCTTGGCTCTGATCAAGGCCATCGTGTTCGGCGCCATCGTGGCCATCGTCTCAAGCCAAAAAGGCTTGTCCACCAAGGGCGGCCCGACCGGCGTAGCGAACTCCGTGAATGCCGCTGTGGTCGAGGCGATCCTGCTGTTGATGATCGTCAACGTGGCCATCAGCCAGCTCTACATCATGTTGTCACCCAGGACGGGACTGTGACGTGACGGCCTCCGCTTATCAGCCATTCGCACCGATTTCGATGCCGCTCGTCCGGCTTTACCGCCGAGGCAGGGTACCGATCATCCGGCTCGGCCACCTACTGGTCTTCTTCGTCCGGGCGCTGGTTGCCGTGCCGCTCGCCTTGCGCCAGTACAGAACCGAATTCCTGCGGCTGCTCTCGAACATCACCTGGGGCAACGGCTCGATCGTGGTGGGTGGGGGAACCGCCGGCGTGGCCGTCGTGCTCGGCATGACCGTCGGCGCCCTCGTCGGCATCGAGGGTTACAACTTCCTGAACCTGCTGGGGCTCGGGCCCGCCACCGGGTTCGTCTCGTCGTTGGTCAACACCCGCGAGTTGGCTCCCCTGATGGCTTCGCTCGCGTTCGCCATGCAGGGCGGTTGCCGCTTCACCGCGCAATTGGGATCCATGCGCATCGCCGAGGAGATCGACGCGATGGAATCGATCGCCATCCGCCCGATCCCCTATTTGGTGACCACCCGATTGATCGCCTCGGTGGTGGCGATCGTCCCGCTGTACGCCGCATGCCTGGCGATCGGATACCTGAGCACACAGATCGTGGTCGGTATCGGCAGCGGCGGCTCGACCGGTTCCTACCTGCACTACTTCACGCTGATGTTGGCCGGCCAGGACATCATCTATTCGTTGATCAAGGCCGTCATCTTCGTGTGGATCGCGTCCACGATCCAGTGCTACTACGGGTATTACGCCAGTGGCGGGCCCGAGGGCGTCGGGGTCGCCGCGGGGCACGGCATGCGCGCCAGCATCACCGTGGTGATCATTGTGAACATGCTGCTCACCATGGCGCTGTGGGGCGTCGACTCCGGCGCGAGGTTTGGTGGGTAGGTCGGTGGAACATGCCCAATTCCTTTGAGCTGGACGGCCGCGGCCCCTCCGACCGGCAGCTGTTCGGCATCGGCATCGCTGTCCTGGTGGTCAGCGCCTTGCTCACCACCGCAATGTTGGTGAAATCTACTGGCCGACTTAACGATTACGTACGGGTGGTGGCAGACCTGGTCAACGTGGGCGATGGCCTTCCGCAGAAGTCCGACGTCAAATACCACGGCGTGCTCGTCGGAATGGTCAACGGCGTCGTCCCGGCGGAGCACGGCAAGCCCAACTACGTCCACATCGACCTCAAAGAGGAATACGCCAAGTCGATTCCGGCCAGCGTGACCGCACGCGTGGTGCCCAGCAACGTTTTCGCCGTGTCGTCGGTTCAACTGGTGGGCAACGGGCCCGGTGGGAAAATCCGCGACGGCGCCCATATCTTCGAGGACAAGCGGCTGCCGACCGTTCTGTTCCAGACGACCGTCAGCAAGCTACGTGACCTGCTCGCCGCCGCGGGGCGCGGCCGCGACGACCGGTCGGTCGGGATCCTGGCCGCACTGGGTGCCGCCACCGACCACCGCCGCGTCAGCCTGCTGAACGCCGGTGCGCAACTGAATCGCACTCTCGATCAACTTAATTCGATTGTCAGCACCGATACCGGCTCCTCGACGGTTTCGGCGCTGCTGGATGCGACGACCGGTCTCGCGCAGACGGCGCCCGATCTCCTCGATGCATTGCATCAGGCCGTCGAGCCGATGCGGACCTTCGCCGAGACACGCGGGCAGTTGGCCTCGCTGCTGTCGGGCGCCGATGACACCGTCGGCACCACGCGTCAATCCTTCGACAACCACATCGATCAACTGATCAAGATCACCACCGATTTCACACCGGTGCTCGGCATTTTGGCGCAGAAATCGAACAACTTCGTGCCCGCCGTCGCCAAGCTGGACAACCTGGCCAATCAGTTCATGGAACAGGTGTGGAACCCGCGCACGAACCTGGGCAACATGCGCGCAATGTTGACCTTCACGCCCAGTTCCACCTACACACGCGCCGACTGTCCCCATTACGGTGAGCTCAAGGGACCCAGCTGCTTTACCGCACCGCTGATTCCGGTGCGACCCGATCTGCCCGAAGTGCTGCTCCCGCAGAACTATCACCCACCCAAGGATCTGGCTCCGCCACCTGGGACCGTGATCGGTCCGGACGGAAACCTTGTCGCGGTGGGGCCGCCGCTAGTGAACGGGCCACCGAATCTGACCGATCCCAACCCGCCACTCGCCCCGGGCATTACGCCGTCACCACCAGTGCCCGGCAGTGCAAATCCCGACAACCCCTCGCCCGGTGCGCCCGCGACCCCACAAGAGCACGAGCCGTGGGTGGCGCCGGTGGCACCCAAGGCGCCGTGGATTCCGCAGGCGTCGTACCGGGCCTCTTTCGGCGGAAACGTGGGACCCGTCGGAAGCCAGTACGAACGAAACATGTTGGGCGTCATCACCGGTGCGCCCGCTACCGATGTCACCGAGCTGCTGCTGGGCCCGGTTGCCCGCGGCACCACGGTGTCACTGTCTCATTCGCCCGGGGAGGCCAAATGAGATTCCGCGGCCCACTCATCGCGCTGACCCTGTTCATGATCGTCTCGTTGACGTTGACCTGGCTGGTGTATGTGAGCCTGCGGCGTGACGTCGCCGGCGACACCGCCAGGTATTCGGCGGTGTTCACCGACGTGTACGGGCTTCGCGAAGGTGACGACGTCCGCATGGCCGGGGTTCGCGTGGGCCGTGTCGAAAAGGTGGAACTCGACGGGAAACTGGCGAAGGTCTCGTTTGTTGTGCAGTCCGAACAGCGGCTGTTCGGAAACACGCTCGCGTCCGTGACCTATCAGAACATCGTCGGGCAGCGTTACCTCGGACTGTCCGTGGGCAAGGAGGGCAGCCCGCGGCTGCTTGCCCCGGGCAGCACGATTCCGCTGGAACGCACCGAGCCGTCTTTCGACGTGACCACGCTGCTCAACGGCTACGAACCGTTGTTCAGCCTGCTGAACCCGCATGACGCCGACAATCTCACCAAGGGCATCATCGCGTCGCTGCAGGGCGACACGTCATCGCTCACCACACTGGTCGGCCAGACCTCTACGCTCACACAGACTTTCGCGGGGCGCGATCAGGCTCTGGGCAGCGTGATCACCAATCTCAACAAGGTAGTCGGCAACCTTGCCCAACAGAACGACAATCTCGACGGGGTCATCACGCAGACCCGCAGCGTCGTCGGCGAGCTCGACCGGCGCCGCCCGGACCTGGTCGCCTCGGTGGGTTCACTGGCCCGGGTGACCGACCGGCTGTCGGCCTCGGCGACGGACGTGTATCCGGCACTGCGCGAATTCATCGATCGTCAGCCCGGTGTCACCAAACACATCATGGACGTCGAACCGCAGGTGGCGTTCTTCGGCGATAACATCCCGCTGCTGCTGAAAGGCCTTACCCGGGTGGGCAATCAGGGCGCCTACGGCAACGCCTACGTGTGCGACGTGAACTTCATGGGGTTCTTCCCGGGACTCAACGATGTGGTGCCGATCATCATCAATGCGGCCACGCCGGGCAACAGGGCCTGGCACACCCCGAGGTGCAGGAGCACGGTCGATGGCTGACCCGTCGGTGCGGCAACGGCTTTCGCGGATGAAAAAGCGTCCGCTGGAAAGCTACAACAAAACCTGGCTCGGGTTCATCGCCGTCGCGGTGGTCGCGGTGGTGATTTCAGTCATGCTGCTGGTACATGCGATAGGCGCCGGCTATCGGCATTACACCGCGGAATTCCTCCAAGCGGCCTCGCTGCGGGCCGGCAACCCGATTGTGGTTGCCGGCATCCCGGTGGGCAACGTCACCAGCATGAAACTCGTCGGCGACCATGTCGAGGCGGGCTTGAAGGTCCGCGACGACATCAAGTTGGGCAAGGACTCCTTAGCGCAGATCAGGGTCACCACCATTCTGGGCTCGCGCTACCTCGCGCTGGAACCCAACGGCGCTGCGCGTCTGCCCCACGACACCTTCGACCTGGCGCACACCGAGGTGCCCTACGACCTGCAGGCCGCGTTGCAGGACGCCACCACCACTTTCGAGCAGGTGGACTCCGACAGGTTCGCGCAGTCGCTTGCGGTGCTGGGCAAGCAGCTCGACGGCCTGCCCGCCGTTGTGCCGCAGGCGATCACGAACATCAACACGCTGTCGTCAATCATCGCGGTACGACGCGACCAGCTGGGACAGCTGCTCCGCAGCACCGAGCAGGTGACCAATACCCTGCGGCGCCAGCAGGCCGGCATCGGCGCTCTGGTGGACCAGGGGCAAGACCTGCTGGGCCAATTCGTCGCGCGGCGTGCCGTTTTCCACGCGATGATGCAGTCCTTGTCGAGCCTGGTCGACACGATGAGCCAGGTCGTGGTCAACGATCGCTCCGGTCTGGACGCGCTGATCAAAGACATGCGCGACTTAACCAACCTGATGTCCCAACACGACGATCTGCTGCACAGCATGCTGCAGACCAGCCCGATCTTCTTCCGCGAGGCCGCCAACCTCACCGGCGACGGCAACGCGATCAACTTCAACGCCCCCAATGTCCCGCTGATCGACTCCTGGATGTGCGCAATCAGCGGCCGTGCCAAGCAGTTCGGCATGATCCAGTACTTCAAGGACTGCAAGTGAGGGGGCTGGGCGCCAAGGCGCTGGCCATCGTCGCCGCGGCCGCGGTCATCGCCGCGGCGGTCGGTATCGGCTGGTGGACCTTGAGTTCCGACGAGGACACGATCACCCTGACCGCCCAATTCGATAGCGCCTCAGGCCTATACGAAGGCAACGAGGTGGCGGTGCTGGGCATGCCGGTGGGCAAGATCACCAAGATCAACGCCAAGGGCGGGTACGTCGAGGTCGAGTTCACCGTCGACCGGCACGTGAAAGTGCCCGCCACCGCGCAGGCCGTCACGGTGTCGACCTCCATCCTCACCGACCGGCAGATCGAGCTCACCCCGCCCTATCACGGCGGACCGACCCTGGAGAACCACGACACCATCGGGCTGCCGCGGACCAAGACGCCTGTCGAATTCAGCAGCGTTCTCAACGTTTTGGACAAGGTGACCAAGTCGCTCGAGGGCGACGGCCACGGCGGCGGGCCGATCGCCGACGTGCTCAACGGCGGCACCGCGGTGGTCAACGGCAACGGCGAAAAGATCAAGGCGGCGCTGGGTGAGCTGTCCAAGGCGCTGCGGCTGTCCAGCGACGGTGGCGCGACGACCCGCGAGCAGATCACCACGATCGTCAAGAACATCAGCACGCTGTTCAACGCCGTGGCCGCCAATGACACGAAGTTGCGCGAATTCGCTTCCACCATCCACCAAGTGAGTCAGATCATGGCCGACGAGGACCTTGGCAGCGGCAACACGGGCCACAAGCTCGACCAACTGATCCAGCGGGCCGGCGACCTGCTCGACGCCAACCGGGACAACGTCAAGCAGGCCGCGCTCCATGGCAATGACGCGCTGAAGACCGTGACCGATCAGCGGCGTGACCTGGCCGAGCTCCTGGATCTGGCTCCGCTGGTGGCCGACAACGCCTACAACATGATCGACCGGGCGAACGGCAGCGTGCGGGCCCGCTTCCTCACGGATCGGTTGCTCTTCGACAGCCAGTACACCAAGGAGATCTGCAACCTGATGGGTCTTCGGCAACTTGGCTGCAGTACGGGGACCATCCAGGACTTCGGCCCCGATTTCGGGCTGACATATGTGCTCGACGGCATGGCCGCCATGGGGCAGAAATGATGACCAGGGGCTCCCGGGGCATGTCGACGGTGGTGGCCGCGGCGATGGTCACCGCGGGCTGCGCCACGAACGGCCTTGCCAGCCTGCCCCTTCCGGCGCCGGGGCTGGGATCGGGAGGGTATTCGCTGAACGCGGTCTTCTCCAACGCGCTGAACCTGCCGATGAACGCCAAGGTCAAGCTCGCCGGCGCCGACGTCGGGCAGCTCGAATCGATGGTCGCACGCAACTACACCGCGGTCACCCGGCTGCGCATCCGGGACGGCGTGCAACTGCCGCGGGGCAGCACCGCCGAATTGCGCACCGCGACACCGCTGGGCGACGTGTTCGTGGCGCTGAAGCCACCGGTTGACGATCCCGCGAACGGGCCGCTGCTGCGCAACGGCGACACCATCGGTCTGGATTCGACCGCGGCCGCCGCGACCGTCGAATCGGTGCTGAGCTCCGCGGCGATTCTGGTGAACGGCGGGGCGGTTCGCAACTTCACCAACGTCATCAACGGTTTCGGCAAAGCGACCGGCGACCAGGGCCAGGCGTTCGGAGACATGATCCGCAAGTCCAACGAGCTGCTTGGCACGTTGGATGCCCGGTCCGATCAGATCTCGCGCGCGCTGACCCAATTGTCACGGCTGGCCGACCAACTCGACACCAAGAACCAGACCATCAGCGACCTGATGGCGGCCGCCAGCCCCGCCACTTCGGCCCTGGCCGACAACACCGGTCAGCTTTCCAATCTGGCCGTACAGGTGGGTGACACCTCCCGGTTGCTGGCCAGGTTCCCGTCGATCGGCGGTACCGACACCAGCGGCCGCAGCATCATCCGCGACCTGAACACGGTCGCCGGGGCCGCCAACGACGTCGCGACGAGCCCGGATACCAGCTGGCTGTCGGTTAATCGGCTGATCCCCGCATTGGTCAAATCGACGGCGGGGAACTCGATTTCGGTGAATGTCGGCGTGGACAAGATCATGCTCGGGTCGCTGCCCGATATCGGATTCCCCGGCGACATCGGGCTGCACGGACCGCATCACTACAACGTGAACCTGCTCGTCGGCACCCTCAAGTACACCCTGTGGCGGCTGCAGGAACGCGTTGTCGGCCGGGGACCGAATTCGCCACAGGTTCCGGTCATCCCGGACCCGAACATCCCGGGCCAAATCGATGTCGCTCCAGGTCCCCCGCCGGCTCCGGCCCCGCCACCAGCGGGACCGCCACCGCCAGGACCGCAACCATGATGCGCGCCGTAGCCAACTCCGCCAATGTCGTTGTCCGCGCGGTGCGCACGGGGCACCGGCAACAGGTTTGGCTATCGGTGGCCGGCTTGGTGCTCATCCTGATCGTAGCGACCACCTATCTGCTCATCGGCGCGCTACGGGTGAAGCCCTTCGCCTCTTCCTACCGGGTCACCGTGCAGTTGACGGAGTCCGGCGGCCTGCTGCCCAATCAGGACGTCGCACTACGCGGAGTGCGCATCGGCCGCATCGAGTCGCTGCAGATCACCGACAACGGGGTGAACGCGATCGCCAGCATCACGTCGAAGGTGCGGATCCCGGCGAACAGCGTCGTGCACGTGTCGGCCCTCTCGCCGGCCGGAGAGCAGTTCATCAACTTCGAAGCCGCGTCCGACGCCGGGCCGTATCTGCACGACGGCAGCCTGATCGCCCTGGATCACACGACCGTCCCCGTCAGCTTGGCGCAGTTGCTCGGTGACGCCGACGGGATGCTGGCCCAGGTCGACCCGCACAAGATCGAGTTGATCAAGAAGGAGTTGAGTCTTAGCAAGGAGGGCCCCGCGAAGCTTGCCGCCATCGTCGACGGCGGCACGTTCCTGCTTTCGACGCTGGATTCGGTGCTGCCCCAAACCACGAGCATCATCAAGACGAGCCGCGTCGTGCTCACCCTGGCCAGCGACAAGAACACCGGATTGGGCGCCACCGCAACCGAACTCAACCAAACGCTGACCGGAGTGGCCAGAATGCAGGCCGGTTACCGCCGCTTGACTCAGCAGACACCGCGCACCCTTTCGGCGGTCGACAATCTGTTCGCGGACAACTCCGACACCATGGTGCAGCTGCTGGGCAGCATGGCCACCATGTCGCACCTGTTCTATCTGCGGGTACCGGCGCTCAACGCGCTGTTCCCCAACTACCGCGGGTCGGTATTGGACGCGGTGACGAGCGCCTTTCACGACGGCGGTGTCTGGGCGACGGCCGACCTGTATCCCCGCTACGTCTGCGACTACGGGACGCCGGCGCACCCTTCATCCGCCGCCGACTACTACGAGCCGTTCATGTACACCTACTGCCGCGATGACGACCCGGCGGTCTCGATCCGCGGCGCCAAGAACGCACCACGGCCGGGCGGCGACGACACCGCCGGTCCGCCGCCGGGGGCAAACCTGGGCCAGCGAACCGACCCCACGCCGCGGGGCCGCTACACCATTCCCACCCCCTACGGCGGTCCGCCGCTGCCGATCGAACCGCCGCATTGAGCATTGAACCCATCGACCTTTAGGAGATGATCGTGGTCGTGACTACCAACAAGAACCCGAAAGCCGAAACCCACACGGAATCGGGTGCTGACGAATCGGAAGTTGCGAGCGAAGATGCCGAACAGGAGCGCGCCGGCGAATCCGCCGACGCGCCCGAGGATTCGGCCGACGACGCGACCACGGACGAGGGTGGCGAGCAGGCCGACGACGACGACGAGGAAGAAGACCAACAAGAGGGCGGGCTGCTCAAACGCAAGCGTCCCACGACCGAGCGCGCTAAGTGGCCCTGGCGCCGGTATCTGCGTCGCAGCGCACTGCCGGTGTTACTCGTTGCCTTACTTGCCATTTCGGGGTACCTCGGGTGGCGGCAGTGGCAGGACCATCAGGTGAAGGCGGCGAGTGAACAGGCCCAACAGGCGGCCATCACCTATGCGCAGGTGCTGACGAGCATCGATTCGAACAAGGTCGACGAGAACTTCAAGCAGGTACTCGACGGCGCGACCGGCGAATTCAAGGACATGTACACCCAGTCCAGCGTCAAGCTTCGGCAGCTGCTGATCGACAACAAGGCGACCGCGCACGGAGTTGTGGTCGACTCTGCCATTCAGTCCGGATCCACCGACAGGGTCGTCGTGCTGCTCTTCATCGACCAGACCGTCACCAACACGGCCGCACCCGACCCGCGCATCGACCGCAGCAGGATCAAGATGACCATGGAGAAGGTCGACGGTCGCTGGCGGGCAAGCAAAGTCCAACTCCTCTAAGCCGAGCGGAGCCATCTCATGCTGAAGAGACTGTCAGCGGCGTTCGTATTGGTCGCGGCCGCAACCATTCCCAGCACCGCCACCGCGGACGCGTCGGCGCCGTCATTCTGCGGAGAGCTCGGCGGCGATTGGGACGGCCAGTACTGCCACACTGCGGTGACCTCGGAACGCAACGCCGTGCGCGATATCAAGGTCGCCGTGCCCGACGATCTGGTCGACAATCCGACCACCGGCCCGGTGATCCGGGACTACTTGCGCACCCTGGTGAACAACTGGAAGACCGCCAACGGCAGCATGGCCGCCGACAGCTACGGCGAGGAGAACGTCGAAGTCTTCCGGCACGGAAACCTGCTCAGCGCGGTGTTTCACGAGGACTATCACGCCGACGGACCCAAGCCCAACAACGCCTACCGCACCTTCACCTTCGACATGGCCGGCGGCAGACGGGTGCAGCTGGCGGACCTGACGACATCGAATCCGCTGACCGCCATCCCCCCGCTGGCTGCGCCGTTCATCGATACGGCGCTCAATCAGGCTCCGCCACCTCATGATCCGGGCACATACCCGTTTATCCTCGACCGTTGGACTCCCGACAAGGTCTACTCGGGCGCGTATAAGGCGTGGGCGCTGACGCCCGACGAGTTGATCATCTACATGCCTGACTATCCGGTCGGCCACGACGAGCCGATCAACTTCTCGGCCGGCCTGCCGCAGTGGTACATGGACGGCGGTACCGTCCAGGCTCACATCCCGCTGTCGGCCTTGAGCCCGGTGCTGCGTGTCTGACCCGGCGATGACCGGAGCCGAGAAGCGGAGCGCTGAGAAGCCGGGCAATCGGATACGACGGCGGCTCACCTTCGGCCCGAACGTGCGGATGCGCTAAACCCCTTGCGCCACTGTAGTTTCAGAGGTCACAGCGCGACGTTTTTTGTCGGTGGGCCTCCCTAGAATCTGAAGCATGGGTTCGAGTGGTCGTGAAGAGATCGTCGAGGTCTTCGACGCGCTCGATGCAGACCTGGACCGCTTGTGCGAGTTGTCGTTCGACGTGTTCACCACCCCGGAACGATTGCGCGCGTTGGAGCGCATGGAACGCGTCGCGCGTCGGCTGCGCGCCCCCCAGCACGCGGCGATCAACCAACTCGGCGCGCAGGCAGGCCAAGCAGAACTGGGTGGCACCTTGCGTACGGCGCTCGCCGATCGGTTGCGGATCACCAAGGCCGAGGCCGGCCGCCGCATTGACGAAGCCGCCGATCTCGGGGAACGCCGTGCGCTCACCGGTGATCTCTTAGCGCCCACATTGAGCGCAACAGCGGCCACCCAACGCGAAGGGCTCATCGGCGACGGGCACGTCCGGGTGATCCGCAGCTTCTTTGCTCACCTGCCGAT
Organism: Mycobacterium sp.; assembly: GCF_036273375.1. GTDB lineage: Bacteria > Actinomycetota > Actinomycetes > Mycobacteriales > Mycobacteriaceae > Mycobacterium. The sequence continues at coordinate 65,416 of NZ_DASUHS010000096.1, forward strand.
CGAGGTCGACCTGTCCACCCGGGAAGCCGCCGATAAGGATCTGGCCCAAAAGGCCAGCGGGTACCGTCCCGATGAGTTGGCGAAGTATGCCCAGCACATCATGGACTGGCTCAACCCCGACGGGGAACTCCGCGACGAGGAGCGGGCCCGCAAGCGGGGTGTCACGATCGGCCAGCAAGAATACGACGGCATGTCGCGCCTCAGCGGCTACCTGACCCCCGAGGCCCGCACGACCTTCGAATCCGTGCTCGCCAAGCTGGCCGCCCCCGGCGCGTGCAACCCCGAGGACCCCACACCCCTCATCGACGAGACACCTGATGAGGGCGCGGTCAAGCGCGATACCCGCAGCCAAGCCCAACGCAACCACGACGGCCTGCTGGCCGGACTGCGCGCCCTATTGGCCTCCGGGGAGCTGGGCCAGCACAACGGCCTGCCCGTGTCGATCATCATCACCGCCACACTCAAAGATCTGCAAGCCGCCGCAGGCAAGGGCTTGACCGGCGGCGGCACCGTGGTGCCGATGTCGGATCTCATCCGCATGGCCAGCCACGCTCATCACTATCTGGCGCTTTTCGACGGCGGCAAGCCCCTGGCGCTGTACCACACCAAGCGGCTGGCCTCCCCCGCCCAACGAATCATGCTGTACGCCAAGGACCGTGGATGCACAAAACCCGGATGCGACGCGCCCGCTTACCATAGCCAGGTCCACCACGTCCGAGGCTGGGCCACTGACCGCCGCACCGACATCGACGAACTAACGCTGGCCTGCGGGATCGACAACCGGCTCGTCGAAACGGGTTGGACCACCCGCAAAAACGCTCAAGGCGACACCGAATGGATACCGCCGGCACACCTCGACCGCGGCCAGCCACGAACCAACAACTACCATCACCCGGATAGGTTTCTAGCGGACCTGGACGATGCCGATCCCGTTTGACGCTGGGACACAACGTTTTCGGCTGACTTGGCACCGCTGCGGGAGTCCTCGATCGCCAAGCGTGATGCCGTCTCGGCGGCCAGTGTGAATCAACCAACGCCAGCGCTCAGTCCTCCGGGTTGTAGCCGAGGTTGGGGGCGAGCCAGCGCTCGGCTTCCTGCAGAGTCCAGCCCTTGCGCTTCGCGTAGTCGGCGACCTGGTCCTGGGCCATCCGGCCGACCACGAAATACTGCGACTGCGGGTGCGAGAAATACCAGCCGCTGACGGCGGCACCGGGCCACATCGCCATCGACTCGGTCAACTCGATGCCGGTGCGTTCCTGGACGTCCATCAACTTCCAAAGCGTCGCCTTCTCGGTGTGCTCCGGGCAGGCCGGGTAGCCGGGTGCAGGGCGGATTCCGGCGTACTTCTCACCGATGAGTGCCTCGTTGTCCAGGTGCTCGTCAGGCTGGAATCCCCAGAACTCCTTGCGGACCCGTTGGTGCATCCGTTCGGCGAAAGCCTCCGCCAGCCGGTCGGCGATCGACTCCAGCAGGATCGCGCTGTAGTCGTCTAGGGCTGCCTTGAACTCCGCGATCTTTTCCTGGCTGCCGAGCCCCGCGGTGACGGCGAAGGCGCCGACGTAGTCAGCCAGACCAGTGTCCTTGGGCGCGATGTAGTCGCCCAGCGACCGGTTCGGGATGCCGTCCCGGTGCTCGCCCTGCTGGCGCAGGTTGTGCAGCGTGGTGAGCACCTCGGTGCGGGTGTCGTCGGTGTACACCTCGACGTCGTCGCCGACCGCGTTCGCCGGGAAGAACCCGATCACCCCGTTGGCGGTCAGCCACTTCTCCTTGATCAGGGTGTCGAGCATCTCCTGGGCGTCGTCGTACAGCTTGCGGGCAGCCTCGCCCGAGGCCGGGTTGTTGAGGATGTCGGGGAACCTGCCCTTCATCTCCCAGGCGTTGAAGAACGGCTGCCAGTCGATGTACTCACGCAGCTCGGCGAGGTCGTAGTCGCCGAACTCCCGCACGCCAAGTCCCTGGGCGGGCACCGGCGGCGTGTAGCCGTCCCACTCGATCGGCGTCCGGTTCGCGCGGGCCTTCTCCAGCGTCACCATCGGCCGCTCGTTCTTCTGGGCGTGCCGTTCGCGAAGAGATGCGTAGTCCTTCTCGGTGGCCTCGAGCAGGGCCGGCCGCTGCCTGTCGTCGAGGAGCGCGGCGGCGACCGGCACCGAGCGGGACGCGTCCTTGACCCAGACCACCGGACCGCTGCGCCGAGGCGCCACCTTCACGGCGGTGTGGGCGCGCGAGGTGGTCGCACCACCGATCAGCAGCGGGATCTCCAGCCCCTGACGCTCCATCTCGGCGGCGAAGTTGACCATCTCGTCCAGGGACGGGGTGATCAGTCCGGACAGCCCGATGATGTCGGCGTCGTGCTCCTTCGCCGCGGTCAGTATCTTCTCTGCGGGCACCATCACACCGAGGTCGATCACTTCGAAGTTGTTGCACTGCAGGACGACTCCGACGATGTTCTTGCCGATGTCGTGGACGTCGCCCTTCACGGTCGCCATCACGATCGTGCCGTTGGTGTCCTTTCCGGCTGCGGCGCCGGACTCTTCCTTCTCGGCCTCGATGAACGGCAGCAGGTACGCAACGGCTTTCTTCATCACCCGGGCCGACTTCACCACCTGGGGCAGGAACATCTTGCCCGAGCCGAAGAGGTCGCCGACGACGTTCATGCCGTCCATCAGCGGACCCTCGATCACCTCGATCGGACGACCGCCCGCGGCGGCGATGTCGGCCCGCAATTCCTCGGTGTCTGCATCGACGTGGGCGTCGATGCCCTTGACGAGGGCGTGCGTGATCCGCTCGCGGACTCCGAGGTTGCGCCACTCGGCCGCCACCGGATCGTCCGCCTTCTCCGAACTGTTGAACCGCTCGGCAATTTCCAGGAGCCGTTCGGCCGCGTCCTCGCGACGGTTCAGGACGACGTCCTCGATGCGGTCCCGCAATTCGGGGTCGATCGAGTCGTAGGGCACCAGGGCACCGGCGTTGACGATACCCATGTCCAGACCGGCCTTGATGGCGTGGAACAGGAACACCGCGTGGATCGCCTCGCGGACGGGGTTGTTTCCCCGGAACGAGAACGACACGTTCGAGATACCGCCGGAGATGTGCACCCCGGGAAGGTTCTCCTTGATCCAGGCGCAGGCCTCGATGAAGTCGATCCCGTA
>NZ_DASUHS010000097.1:0-10669 GCF_036273375.1 Mycobacterium sp.
GGCTCCCGACAGGGCCTGGCGCAGGGGTACGGTCTGCGGCTGGCCGATCGGCTGGTCGACGCCGTCAACGCCGCGCTGCAAACCAACGTCGGCAACATATACGAGGCGTTCCTGCAGGGCTTCCGCGACCTCTTCACCGAGCTGTCGGCGGACCCACTGGTGATCTCGCTGCTCACCGGGGTGGCCAAGCCCGACCTGCTGCAGATCATCACCACCGACAGCGCGCCCATCATCAACCGCGCCTCCGAACGGCTGACCACGGCACTCACCCACAGCTGGGTGGCCACCAGTGACGAGGACGCCGGGGTGCTGGCGCGCGCCATCGTGCGGCTGGCACTCAGCTACGTGTCGATGCCGCCCGAGGCGGACCACGACGTGGCGTCCGACCTGGCCCGGATGATGACTCCGTTCGCGGAGCGTCACGGCGTCATCAACGTTCCCTGACCCGCAAGGCCCGCCGACCCGCGACTACAGTGGCCCAAGAACATACCTAAGCTAATTACCGCTTAAATCCGAGCGAGCCGAAAAAGGAAGAACACGTTATGACGACGACCGAAAACGCACTCACCCCCGACGTTCGAAACGGCATCGATTTCAAGGTCGCCGATCTGTCGTTGGCGGATTACGGTCGCCGGGACATCGAGCTCTCCGAACAGGAGATGCCGGGTCTGATGTCGCTGCGCCGCGAGTACCACGACGTGCAGCCGCTCAAGGGGGCGCGCATCTCGGGTTCGCTGCACATGACCGTGCAGACCGCGGTGCTGATCGAGACCCTCGTCGCGCTGGGCGCCGAGGTGCGCTGGGCGTCCTGCAACATCTTCTCCACCCAGGACCACGCCGCCGCCGCGGTGGTCGTCGGCCCGCATGGCACCCCGGAGGAGCCCAAGGGCGTTCCGGTGTACGCGTGGAAGGGTGAGACGCTCGAGGAGTACTGGTGGGCGGCCGAGCAGGTGCTGACCTGGCCCGACGAGCCGGCCAACATGATCCTGGACGACGGCGGCGACGCCACCATGCTGGTGCTGCGTGGTGCGCAGTACGAGAAGGCCGGCGTGGTGCCGCCGGACGAGGAAGACGACTCGACCGAGCACCGGGTGTTCCTGAACCTGCTGCGCGAGCGCTTCGAGACCGATAAGGACAAGTGGTCCAAGATCGCCGCGTCGATCAAGGGCGTCTCCGAGGAGACCACCACCGGCGTGCTGCGTCTCTACCAGTTCGCCGCCGCCGGCGACCTGGCGTTCCCGGCGATCAACGTCAACGACTCGGTCACCAAGAGCAAGTTCGACAACAAGTACGGCTGCCGGCACTCGCTGATCGACGGCATCAACCGCGGCACCGACGTGCTGATCGGCGGCAAGAAGGTGCTGGTCTGCGGTTACGGCGACGTCGGTAAGGGTTCCGCCGAGTCGGTGGCCGGCCAGGGCGCGCGGGTGACCGTCACCGAGATCGACCCGATCAACGCCCTGCAGGCGCTGATGGAGGGCTTCGACGTCAAGCGGGTGGAGGACGTGATCGGCGAGGCCGACATCATCATCACCACCACCGGCAACAAGGACATCATCACCCTCGAGCACATGAAGGCGATGAAGGACAAGGCGATCCTGGGCAACATCGGTCACTTCGACAACGAGATCCAGATCGCCCGGCTGGAGCGCTCCGGCGCCACCAAGACCAACATCCGCCCGCAGGTCGACCTGTGGACCTTCCCCGACACCGGCAAGTCGATCATCGTGCTGTCCGAGGGCCGGCTGCTGAATTTGGGTAACGCGACGGGGCACCCGTCCTTCGTGATGAGCAACAGCTTCTCCAACCAGGTGATCGCCCAGATCGAGCTGTGGACCAAGAACGACGAGTACGACAACGAGGTCTACCGGCTGCCCAAGCACCTCGACGAGAAGGTGGCCCGCATCCACGTCGAAGCCCTCGGCGGCGAGCTGACCAAGCTCACCAAGGAGCAGGCCGAGTACATCGGCGTCGACGTCGACGGCCCCTACAAGGCCGACCACTACCGCTACTGAGGCATGGCTTCGGCTGCCGAGCGTGAAATTAACTTCACGTTCGACGTCGAGAGTGAGTGCAGCTTCACGATCAGCACGGCGCAGATAGGCTCGCGCCGTGCTGATTGCTATTGAGGGGGTCGACGGCGCCGGCAAGCGAACGCTCACCGAGGGCCTGCGCGGGGCGTTTCAGGCGGACGGCAAGTCGGTCGCCATGCTGGCCTTCCCGCGTTACGGGCAATCGGTGACCGCCGACATCGCGGCCGAGGCCCTGCACGGCGAGCACGGCGACCTCGCGTCCTCGGTGTATGCGATGGCGATGCTGTTTGCGCTGGACCGTGCGGGGGCGGTCGATGACATTGATGCGCTGCGCCGCGAGCACGACGTGGTGATCATGGATCGTTACGTCGCCTCCAACGCCGCATACACCGCCGCCCGCCTGCACCAGGACGCCGCCGGGCCGGCCGTCGAATGGATACACGCGCTGGAATATCAGCGCCTCGGGCTGCCCGCGCCCGACTGGCAGGTGCTGCTCGCTGTGCCGGCCGAACTGGCCAGGCGGCGCGCCCGCAGCCGGGCCGAGTCCGATCCGGGCCGGGTGCGCGACAGCTACGAACGCGACGACGGGCTTCAGCAACGCACCGGCGCGGTCTACGCCGAACTGGCGGCCGCGGGCTGGGGTGGCCGCTGGCTGAGCGTCGACGCGGACGTCGATCCGGGGCGGCTGGCCGCCGATTTGGCCGCCAATTAGCACAGGTTTGTCACGATTCGGCCGTTTCGAAAGAGAAACGCCCGTGTGGTGTCCGAGTTTTGTCCCGATCTGGTGACACCATGGACTCCATGAGGCAAAGGATTTTGGTCGTCGATGACGACGCTTCGCTAGCCGAGATGCTCACCATCGTGCTTCGTGGGGAGGGTTTCGACACCGCGGTCATCGGTGACGGCACCCAGGCCCTGACTGCGGTGCGCGAACTGCGCCCCGATTTGGTGTTGTTGGACCTGATGCTGCCCGGCATGAACGGCATCGACGTGTGCCGGGTGTTGCGCGCCGATTCCGGCGTGCCGATCGTGATGCTGACCGCCAAGACGGACACCGTCGACGTGGTCCTTGGCCTCGAGTCGGGTGCCGACGACTACATCATGAAGCCGTTCAAGCCGAAGGAACTGGTGGCCCGGGTGCGGGCACGGCTGCGGCGCAACGACGACGAGCCGGCCGAGATGCTGTCCATCGCCGACGTCGAGATCGATGTGCCGGCGCACAAGGTCACGCGCAACGGCGAGCAGATCTCCCTGACACCGCTGGAATTCGACTTGCTGGTGGCGTTGGCGCGGAAACCGCGGCAGGTGTTTACTCGTGATGTGCTGCTCGAACAGGTGTGGGGCTATCGTCACCCGGCGGATACCCGCCTGGTGAACGTGCACGTCCAGCGTCTGCGGGCCAAGGTTGAGAAAGACCCTGAGAACCCGACCGTGGTATTGACCGTTCGAGGAGTGGGTTACAAGGCCGGACCTCCGTGACCGCAGGCGACGATGCAGAGCGCCGCGATCCTGGAGCGCGGCGCTCCAGCACCGGTAGCCACCATGTGAAACGTCGTGAAGAGGGGGAGCGCCGGCGGTGATCTGGGGCTCCCGGCGACGTACTCGGAGCCGCTGGGGGCGCTCCGGCCCCATGACTCGTGGCATGGGTACGGTCAGTCGGGCCGTGGCCATTGCCTGGCGACGCTCGCTGCAGCTGCGGGTGGTGGCGCTGACGCTGGGGCTGTCCCTCGCGGTTATTTTGGCGCTCGGCTTCGTATTGACCAGTCAGGTCACCAATCGCGTGCTCGACGTCAAGGTCAAGGCCGCCATCGAGCAGATCGAGCGGGCGCGCACCACCGTGGGCGGGATCGTCAACGGCGAAGAGGCGCGTTCGTTGGACAGCAGCCTCCAGCTGGCGCGTACCACCCTGACCTCCAAGACCGATCCGGCCTCGGGTGCGGGGCTGGCCGGCACCTTCGACGCGGTGCTGATGGTGCCGGGCGACGGCCCGCGCGCGGCGACCACGGCCGGCCCCGTCGACCAGGTGCCCAATTCCCTGCGCGGCTTCGTCAAGGCCGGGCAGGCGTCCTACCAGTACGCCGCCGTGCACACCGACGGTTTCTCCGGACCGGCGCTGATCGTCGGTACGCCGGCGTCGTCTCAGGTGGCCAACCTGGAGCTGTACCTGATCTTCCCGCTGAAGAACGAGCAGGCCACCATCCAGCTGGTGCGCGGCACCATGATCACCGGCGGCGCGGTGCTGCTGGTGCTGCTGGCCGGGATCGCTCTGCTGGTGTCGCGGCAGGTGGTGGTGCCGGTGCGATCGGCGTCGCGCATCGCCGAACGGTTCGCCGAAGGCCATCTGTCCGAACGCATGCCGGTGCGCGGCGAGGACGACATGGCGCGCCTGGCCATGTCGTTCAACGACATGGCCGAGAGCCTGTCGCGCCAGATCACCCAGCTGGAGGAGTTCGGTAATCTGCAGCGCCGCTTCACATCCGACGTGAGCCACGAGCTGCGCACCCCGCTGACCACGGTGCGGATGGCCGCCGACCTGATCTATGACCACAGCGCCGACCTGGACCCGACGCTGGCGCGCTCCACCGAGCTGATGGTCAACGAGCTGGACCGGTTCGAGTCGCTGCTCAACGACCTGCTCGAGATCTCCCGGCACGACGCGGGTGTCGCCGAGCTGTCCGTCGAGGCCGTCGACCTGCGCACCACCGTGCAGAACGCGCTGGGCAACGTGGGGCATCTGGCCGAAGACGCCGGCATCGAACTGAAGGTGAATCTGCCGGCCGAAGAGGTGATCGCCGAGGTCGACACGCGCCGAGTCGAGCGCATCCTGCGCAACCTGATCGCCAATGCCATCGACCACGCCGAGCACAGGCCGGTCAAGATCCGGATGGCCGCCGACGAGGACACGGTTGCCGTCACCGTCCGCGACTACGGGGTCGGGCTGCGACCGGGTGAGGAGAAGCTGGTGTTCAGCCGATTCTGGCGGGCCGACCCCTCGCGGGTGCGCCGCTCTGGCGGCACCGGGCTCGGCCTGGCGATCAGCATCGAGGACGCGCGTCTGCACCAGGGCAGGCTGGAGGCGTGGGGTGAACCGGGTGACGGCTCGTGCTTCCGGCTGACGCTGCCGCTGGTTCGCGGCCACAAGGTCACCACCAGCCCGCTGCCTATGAAACCAATCCCGCAGCCGACGCAACCCGCCCCGCAGGCCGCTGGGCCCGAGCGCAAGGAACGCCAGCAGCGCCAGCCTGAGCACGCCGAGAGGACCCTGTGATGCGGCGGTTGTTGGGTCTGCTGATGCTGGCCATGGCGCTCGCCGGCTGCGCCGGGGTGCCCAGCTCGTCGGCGCCCCAAGCCATCGGCACCGTCGAGCGGCCGGCGCCGTCGAACCTACCCAAGCCGACCCCGGGCATGGACCCCGACGTGCTGCTGCGCGAATTCTTCAAGGCCACCGCCGATCCCGCGAACCGGCATCTGGCTGCGCGGCAGTTCCTCACCCAGTCAGCGTCCAACGCCTGGGACGATGCCGGTAGCGCGCTGTTGATCGACCATGTGGTGTTCGTCGAAACACGTGCGGCCGAACGTGTTTCGGCGACCATGCGGGCGGATATCCTGGGTTCGCTGTCCGACGTGGGAGTGTTCGAGACCGCCGAGGGTGTACTGCCCGACCCCGGGCCGATCGAATTGGTCAAGACCTCCGGCGGTTGGCGCATCGACCGGTTGCCCAACGGAGTGTTCCTGGACTGGCAGCAGTTTCAGTCGACCTACAAGCGCAACACGCTGTACTTCGACGACCCGACCGGCAAAACGGTGGTTCCCGACCCGCGCTACGTCGCGGTGCCCGACCAGGACCAGTTGGCCACCGAGCTGATCTCCAAGCTGATCGCCGGGCCGCGGCCCGAGATGGCGCACACGGTCCGCAACCTGCTTGCCCCGCCACTGCGGCTACGCGGGCCGGTGACCCGGGCCGACGGCGGCAAGAACGGCATCGGGCGCGGTTACGGCGGTGCGCGCGTCGATCTCGAGAAGCTGTCCACCACCGATCCGCACAGCCGGCAATTGCTTGCGGCACAGATCATTTGGACCCTGGCCAGGGCCGACATCCGTGGACCGTATGTGATCAGCGCCGACGGCGCGCCGCTGGACGACCGGTTCCGCGACGGGTGGACCACCTCCGACGTCGCGGCCACCGATCCCGGCGCGGCCGACGGCGCCGGCGCGGGGCTGCATGCCCTGGTGAACGGCTCACTGGTGTCGCTGGACGGCCAGCACACCGTCATGGTGGCCGGCGCGTTCGGGCGCATGGGCGACCAGACCGGCGCGGCGCTGTCGCGCAGCGGCCGGCAGGTGGCGTCGGTGGTGACGCTGCATCGCGGTGCCCCGGACATGGCCGCGTCCTTGTGGATCGGTGATCTCGGCCAGGAGGCGGTGCAGTCCGCCGACGGGCACACCCTGTCGCGGCCGACCTGGTCGCTGGACGACGTGGTCTGGGTGGTGGTCGACGGCAACAACGTGTTGCGGGCGATTCAGGAGCCGGCCTCCGGGCAACCCGCACGCCTTCCGGTGGATTCGGTGGCGGTGGCCACCCGGTTCCCGGGGCCGATCACCGACCTGCAGCTGTCCCGCGATAGCACCCGCGCCGCGATGGTGATCGGCGGCCAGGTGATTCTCGCCAGCGTCGAGCAGACCCAGGCCGGACAGTACGCCCTGACCTTCCCGCGCCGGCTCGGTTTCGGGTTGGGCAATTCGGTGGTGTCGCTGTCGTGGCGCACCGGTGACGACATCGTGGTGACCCGTACCGACGCCGGCCATCCGGTGTCTTACGTGAACATCGACGGGGTGAACTCCGACGCGCCGCCGCACGGTCTGCAGATGCCGGTGACGACCGTGGTCGCCAACCCGTCGACGGCCTACGTCGCGGGTCCGCAAGGGGTGCAGCAGTATTCGCCGTCGGCCGACGGTCAGCAGGGTTGGTCGGATGTGCCCGGGCTGACGGTGCCCGGGGCGGCCCCGGTGCTGCCGGGCTAGCTGATCGCCGCGGCGCGGGACCTGTCACACCCGGCCGGCACACTGGCGCCATGCTGGATCTGTTCCTGCCGGCTGAATGCGGCGGCTGTGGGGCGCCGTCGACCCGCTGGTGCGACGCGTGCGCCTTCGAGCTGTCGGTGACCGCCGATCAGCCGCATGTGGTGAACCCGCGCATCGACCCGGAGGTCCCGGTGTTCGCGCTGGGCCGCTACGCCAACGCACGCCGGCACGCGATCCTGGCGCTCAAGGAGCAGGGCCGCGCCGATCTCGTCGAACCGCTGGCGCGCGCATTGGCCATCGGGGTGCACCGGCTGCTGTCGTGGGGGATCGTGCCGACCCCGCTGACCGTCGTGCCCGCACCGACCCGGCGTTCGGCCGCGCGCCGGCGCGGCGGTGACCCCGTGGCCCGGCTGGCGCGCGCCGCGGTGGCGCGGCATCCGGAGATCACCGTGGCGCCGGCCTTGCGGCTCAAGGCGCTGACGCGCGACTCGGTGGGCCTGGGCACCACCGCGCGCGAGCGCAACGTCGCCGGCCGGGTGGTGCTGCGCGCCCCACCGCCGCGCACCGAAGTCATGGTCGTCGACGACATCGTCACCACTGGAGCGACCGCGCGCGAGTCGGTAAGAATCCTGCAGGCCGCCGGAGTTCGGGTCGCCGCGGTGCTGGCGATCGCCGCGGTCTGACTCTGCCGCGGGTGGGCCCAACCCATAAACCAGCCAAGAGGATGTGAAGAACTCGCAACAGCTCGACCAAATTAGTGGCATCGGCAGGCGAACACGAGCTAACGTCGAGAACAACGAGAACGACTCATCGGTCTGACTCACTGGTCGTGATTTTCCAGGTGAGACCCATCCGCGGGAGGGGGTGAGTAATCGACACTTTTGCTCCGGCGGGCAGCCTGCGGCGGTAGCCAGTCTCGAACCGCTCCCCACCTCGTCGGCGCGTTAAGCAGCCGGGCACGCAGGGCGCGTGTGACGTGAAAAAGAGAAACGAGTTGTCACGTATGTCAAGGCTATCCGTGGATTCCGGTCAAATTCTGGACCAACCGCCCGTCACCGACGAGCAAGCCCCACCGACAACCACCGCCGACGTTGTGTTCAAGGGCCGCAACGTAGAAATCCCCGATCATTACCGTCTGTACGTCTCGCACAAACTCGCTCGCCTCGAGCGGTTCGATCGCTCCATCTATCTTTTCGATGTCGAGCTCAAGCACGCGCCCAACCGGCGTCAGCGCAAATCCTGTCAGCGCGTGGAAATCACCGCCCGTGGCCGCGGCCCGGTGACCCGGGCGGAAGCCTGCGCCAATAGTTTCTACGCCGCGTTCGAGTCCGCGGTCGACAAGCTGGAGAACCGGCTGCGCCGCGTCAAGGACCGCCGCAAGGTGCACTACGGCGACAAGACCCCGGTGTCACTGGCCGCCGCCACCGCGGTGCCGCCACCCATCCCGCCGCGCAGCGCGTCCCAGCCCCCGCCGGCCGAGCATGACGGCGTGGAGCCCGACCACGAGCCCGGACGGATCGTGCGGACCAAGGAGCACCCGGCCACGCCGATGACGGTCGACGACGCGCTCTACGAGATGGAGCTCGTCGGACACGACTTCTTCTTGTTCCACGACAAGCAGAGCGAACGCCCCTGCGTGGTCTACCGACGGCACGGCTACGACTACGGGCTGATCAGGCTCTCCTGACGGGTCCTCAGGCGGCGACCCGCTGCGCCCGGCAGTGCCGCGCCCCCGATCGCCGCTGCGGCGGCCATCGGGGGCTCGTCGCCTACCATGGGAGTCGCTCAATGCAAGACTCCTACCAACAGGGGACATAGCTGTGCTGTCGAAGTTGCTGCGCCTTGGCGAAGGTCGCATGCTCAAGCGTCTCAAGCGGGTGTCTGACTACGTCAACACCTTGTCCGACGAGATCGAGAAGCTCACCGACGCCGAGTTGCGGGCCAAGACCGATGAGTTCAAGAAGCGGCACGCCGACGGCGAAAGCCTCGACGACCTGCTGCCGGAGGCCTTCGCGGTGGCGCGGGAGGCGGCCTGGCGGGTGCTCGACCAGCGGCCCTTCGACGTGCAGGTGATGGGCGCGGCGGCGCTGCACTTCGGCAACGTCGCCGAGATGAAGACCGGTGAGGGCAAGACGCTGACCTCGGTGCTGCCGGCCTACCTCAATGGCATCGGCGGCAAGGGCGTGCACGTCGTCACCGTCAACGACTACCTGGCTAAACGTGACAGCGAGTGGATGGGCCGCGTGCACCGCTTCCTCGGCCTGGACGTCGGCGTGATCCTCGCGCAGATGACACCCGATGAGCGCCGGGTCGCCTACCACGCCGACATCACCTACGGCACCAACAATGAGTTCGGGTTCGACTACCTGCGCGACAACATGGCGCATTCGCTCGAGGACCTGGTGCAGCGCGGGCACAACTTCGCCATCGTCGACGAGGTCGACTCCATCCTGATCGACGAGGCCCGCACCCCGCTGATCATCTCCGGCCCCGCCGACGGTGCCTCGAACTGGTACTCCGAGTTCGCCCGGCTGGCGCCGCTGATGGAGAAGGACACCCACTACGAGGTGGACCTGCGCAAACGCACCGTCGGCGTGCACGAGCTGGGCGTGGAGTTCGTCGAGGACCAGCTCGGCATCGACAACCTCTACGAGGCCGCCAACTCGCCGCTGGTCAGCTACCTCAACAACGCGCTGAAGGCCAAGGAGCTGTTCAACCGCGACAAGGACTACATCGTGCGCGACGGCGAGGTCCTGATCGTCGATGAGTTCACCGGGCGCGTGCTCTACGGCCGCCGCTACAACGAGGGCATGCACCAGGCCATCGAGGCCAAGGAGCATGTCGAGATCAAGGCCGAGAACCAGACGCTGGCCACCATCACGCTGCAGAACTATTTCCGGCTCTACGACAAGCTGGCCGGCATGACCGGCACCGCCCAGACCGAGGCGGCCGAGCTGCACGAGATCTACAAGCTCGGCGTGGTCAGCATCCCGACCAACAAGCCGATGATCCGCGCCGACCAGTCCGACCTGATCTACAAGACCGAGGAGGCCAAGTACATCGCGGTCGTCGACGACGTCACCGAGCGCTACGAGAAGGGCCAGCCGGTGCTGATCGGCACCACCAGCGTCGAGCGGTCGGAGTACCTGTCGCGGCAGTTCACCAAGCGGCGCCTTCCGCACAACGTGCTCAACGCCAAGTACCACGAGCAGGAGGCGGGCATCATCGCCGAGGCGGGCCGTCGCGGCGCGATCACCGTCGCCACCAACATGGCTGGCCGCGGTACCGACATCGTGCTCGGCGGCAACGTCGACTTCCTGGCCGACAAGCGGCTGCGCGAGCAGGGCCTCGACCCCGTCGAGACCGCTGACGACTACGAGGCGGCATGGCACGAGGTGCTACCCCAGGTGAAGGAGGCAGCCGCGGAGGAAGCCGAGGAAGTCATCGCCGCGGGCGGCCTCTATGTCCTCGGCACCGAACGTCACGAGTCGCGCCGTATCGACAACCAGCTGCGTGGCCGATCCGGCCGCCAGGGCGACCCAGGCGAGTCGCGGTTCTACCTGTCGTTGGGTGACGATCTCATGATTCGCTTCAACGGCGAGCGCGTCGCTGCG
>NZ_DASUHS010000098.1:0-18595 GCF_036273375.1 Mycobacterium sp.
AAATGCGTAACCGGCTCAAAGCCGCGACGGGACTGGCGCTTTCGCCTACACTGATCTTCGACTACCCGAACTCCGCCGCGCTGGCCGGCTACATGTATCGCGAATTGGTCGGATCGTCGGGCCAGCCCGCGGTGGCGGCCGTACCGGGCGAAGCCGAGATTCAGCGGGTGGTCGGATCCATTCCGGTCAAGCGCCTTCGCCAGGCCGGCGTGTTGGAGCTGTTGCTGGCCTTGGCAAGCGAGGCCGAGGGCGCCGCGCAGGCCCCCGCGGTGACCACCGAAAAGGATATCGCGGACATGGACCTCGACGCTCTGGTCAGCGCGGCATTGCGCGACGACGACGAGTAGGCATGACGTGAGAATCGCGGTCACCGGGGCCAGCGGTGTGCTCGGGCGCGGCCTTGCCACCCGGCTGCTCAGCGCAGGCCACGATGTCGTCGGGATCGCGCGCCATCGGCCCGACAGCTGGCCGAGCGCGGCGGATTTCGTTGTAGCCGACATCCGCGACGCCGACGCTGTCCGAAGCGCCCTGGCCGGCGCGGACGTCGTCGCGCACTGCGCATGGGCGAAGACCCCTGGCCCGGATGGCCGAATCAGCTCCCAGGTCAACATCGACGGGACGGCCAATGTACTTGCGGCGGTCGACGCCGGCGCCGTGCGCATCATCTTTCCGTCGTCGGCTTACGGGTACGGCGCGGGAGACACCGTGTGGTCCGAAAGCGATGCCCTGCAACCGGTTTCGGCCGAGGGCCTACACACGGCCCGCGTCGAGGACATGCTGGCCGCCTCCGGCGTTGAATCGATCGTGATCCGCTCGGCGCTGGTCGTCGGTCGCGGCGTGGACAACTGGGTGCGCCGGGTATTGTCCACGCCAGCGTTCCCTCATGGCGCCGACGATCGGCCCCTGCAAGTGGTCCACCTCGACGATGCGCTGCGAATCCTGCTGCGTGCTGTTGTGGATCCTGCGAACGCAACCGGTCCAATCAATCTCGCGGCTTCGGGGACGACGACGTTTCGTCAGATCGCCGCCACCCTGCGGCGCCCGATCGTGCCGTTCGCCGTGCCATCGGGCGGGCGCGCGGCGGCGGAACTGGACCTCATCCGCAGCGCGCCATTCCTCGACACCGAGCGATTGCGCGACATTTGGGAGTTTGAGCCGGCATGGAACGCCGACGAGGCGGTCGAGGACTTGGCGCGCGCGGTGCGCGGCCGCGTAACACTGGGGACGCGGGTGATATCACTGCCCTGGCGGCTGGCCCCGATCCAGGATCTGCCGGCCGTCGATGCCCCCGCCACCGATGGTGTGGTGCCGAGTCCGGCTGGCCCGGAAGGACTTAACGGCGAATTCGACACCCCGATCGATCCCCGATTCCCGACTTATCTGGCCACCAACCTGTCGGAGGCGCTACCGGGACCGTTTTCACCGTCGTCGTCATCGGTGACCGTGCGCGGTGTGCGTGCCGGCGGCGTCGCCATCGCCGAGCGGCTACGGCCCGGCGGAATCATCCAGCGCGAGATCGCCATGCGTACCGTCGCGGTGTTCGCCCATCGGCTCTACGGCGGAATCACGTCGGCGCACTTCATGGCGGAAACCGTGCCGTTCGCCAAGCCGGCCACGATCGTCGGGAACAGCGGTTACTTCGGCCCAAGCATGGCCTCGCTGCCGATTTTCGGGGACGAGAGTCCACCGTCTCAAACAGGTTGGGCGAGAAAGCAACTGCGCACCATCCGCAATATCGGGGTGTTCGGCGTCAACCTGCTGGGCCTGAGCGCCGGGGCGCTCCGCGACACCCACGACCTCGTCGGCGATGTCGATCGTCTCGAGCAGCTGGCCGGCGGCGACCTGGCGAAGGTCGACGATCGACGTTTGCTCAGCTTGATCCTGCTCGCGCGCGACCATGTGGTGTACAGCTGGCAGCTGGCGTCAGGGTCGTTCATGCTGTGTGCCGCCTTCAACGTCTTGCTGCGTGGCGTGTGCGGGAAAGACATCGTCCCGCCGGCCGGTCCGGAACTGGTCAGCGCGCGTTCGGTGGAGGCGATGCAGCGGCTGGTGGGCGCGGCGCGGCGGGACCCGAACGTGATTCGGCTGCTGGCCGAACCCGGCCAGCATCTCGATCGACTGGCCGCCGAGGCTCCGGATTTTTACGCCGCCGTCCTCGACGAACTGAAGCTGATGGGGCATCGCGGCCCGGCCGAGCTCGAGATGCTGTCGACCAGCTACGCCGACGATCCGGAGTTGCTGATCCGGATGGTGACCAGGGCCGTCAACGCGCCTGCCTCAGCACAGTCAGAGCGGCGCCGAATTCCATTGCGCGGCAGACTCGTCGCAGCGCTGGCAGTGCGCCAACTGCGCGATCGCGAGGTACGCCGCGACAAAACGGTGCGCGCCAACTGGGTGCTGCGCGCCTTGCTGCGCGAATACGGGCGTCGGTTGACCGACGCCGGAGTCTTCACCACCGCCGAGGATGTGTTCTATCTCCTGGTCGACGAACTCGACCCATTGTCCGCAGATGTCGGCGGGTTGGTGGCGCGGCGCCGTGCCGAGCAGCACCGGCTGGTCGGCGTGGTGCCGCCGACGGTGTTCAGCGGCAGCTGGCAGCCGTCCGTCACGTCGGTGCCGGCGCTAGCGGGAGGGGGAACCCTGCGCGGGGTCGGGGTCTGCGGCGGACGGGTTCGCGGTCGGGTACGCATCGTGCGGCCCGACACCATTGACGACCTACAGCCTGGGGAGATCCTGGTGGCAGAGGTCACCGACGTCGGCTACACGACCGCGTTCTGTTATGCCGCGGCCGTGGTGACCGAATTGGGCGGCCCCATGTCGCACGCCGCCGTGGTTGCCCGCGAGTTCGGCTTCCCCTGTGTGGTCGACGTGCAAGGCGCCACTCAGGCGTTGCCGCAGGGTGCGCTCGTCGAGGTCGACGGCGGTACGGGCGAAATCAGCGTGCTCGAACTGGCTTCCGAGGATCAGCCCTCGTCCCCGGCCGGCGGTCGAAGCGTCTAGGTTCCGGCGACTGCCGCCGTATCGAACTCGAGCATCAGACTGGTCGGCCCGCTCATGCCAAGCAATGGTTTCCACGGTGCCGGCGCGATGCGGCGAGGATTCGGCAGGCGTTCTGCGAGGATTTCGAGCGCTTCGGCGAGTTCCAGCCGGGCCAGGTTCGCCCCCAGGCAGTAGTGCGCGCCGCCGCCGAACGTGAGAATGGGCGGCGGGTCCCTTCGGGTGATGTCGAACCGGTCGGGGTCGGCATAGACCGCCGGATCCCGGTTGGCGGCGAAGGTGTTCACCAGAATGAATGTGCCGGCGGGGAAGCTGAATTCGCCGACCGTGGTGTCCTGAGGAGCGGCGCGAAGCGTGCTACACACCGCGGGTGAATGACGCATGCTTTCCTCGACGGCCCGCATCGAGAGCCCGGGGTGATCGCGCAGCATCGCCCACTGCTCGGGATGATCACAGAGGACTTGGATCGAGGCGGCTAGCTGACTGCGCGTGGTGTCGGTCCCGGCCACCAGGATGCTGAACGCCAGCATGCGCAGTTCGCCGGCATCGAGCTTGTCGCCGTCGACTTCGGCGCGGATGAGGTCGGACAGCAGGTCGTCGGTCAAGCGGTGGCGCCGTTGGTTGACCATGTCATCGACGTAGTCGTCGAACTCGCTCCAGGCTTGCAAGACTACGGACTGTTCCTCGGCGAGGTTGCAGTCGAAGCTGACGATCTTGAAGATGTCTTCCGCCCACCGCGAGAATTGTTCCCAGTCCCCACGAGGAGCGCCGAGTAATGCGCAGATGATGGGGATCGGGTAGGGCCGCGCGATCGCTTCGACGATGTCGCAACTGCCCTCGCCGACGACCCGATCGGCAAGCTCGTTGACCACGGTGTGGATCGGGCCGCGTAACCGACCGGTTGCCCGCGGCGTGAACGCCTTGGACACCAGGCCGCGCAGCCGGCGGTGCGCGTCGCCCTCCATGCACAAAATGCTGCGAATCACCCTGTCCCACAACGGACCGGACGTGATGCCATGAGCCGTCAGATGTATCCCGGGCGGGATCACGAACCTGGGGTCGCGGAGAATCGTCCGGGCAAGCTCATGGGACAACACTTCGGGACCCAACGGCCCGATTGCGATCGGCGCCTGCTCCTGCGCCGCCCGAATTCGCGGGTACACCTGGTGTGGGGATTCGGTGATGTCGTAGTGGAGCGTGGGGAGACCCGCATCGAAGACGCTCGGCGTCGCGGTCATCGGGATGTCTCCTCGGTTGGGCGCGGCGGCGCTCATGGAATATTGGTGGCCAGAAACGTCAGCGGCAGGCCCAAGATCGACACGTCGTTTTCGTCGAGGTAGGTGCCCTCGCCCTCTATACGTTGCCGGAATCGCGTTGTCGCGCCGTAGCGCTCGGCGACCGCGTCGGCGGCAGCGGCTTCCGGAACTCCGATTACCACGGTGAACACGCCGTCGCCGTGACGCTCGAGGAACTCCGTCACCGAGACGGCGACCTCGCCGGTCGACCCGGGTATCGGGCTGATCAATTCGATACCGCGCTTCCAGTCGAGGTGAATGTCCAGGCCGAGCTCGGTCAGCTGCAGGGGCTCGAGGACGAATCCCAAATCGCCGAACATTTGCGCCGCGGTCGCATGCCGTTCGGGCGCCACGGCGAACACCACGTGATGAAGCATGGGCGAGACACCTTTGGTGTCCGGTTCCTCGGGCATCGGAATCGTCCTATCCGGGTGTATTCGTGCGGAGGACTCCGCGTGGAAGTAGCAAGGGCAGGTCGTTGTAGGTGACGATGCCGGGAGGCGCGGTGACGACGGCGGGTATCGCGGTGATCGCCGGCATGGCGGTGATGGTCAATCCCAGCATGATGTAATCGTCCAGCGTTTGGCCCGCAAAGTCCGGCGGCGGAAGGAAACTCAGCGTGGTTTTGATCGTCGGCCGGCCCTGCACCTCGATTGTGTAACCCATGTCCAGCGGCCAGTCCGGGTCCAGCGATTGGCCTTTGCGCCATCGTCCGCGGATCTCGATGACCTCCCGGTCTCCCACAATTCCCTTCCAGCGGACGTCCACGCCGGCGACGCACCCCTTCTTGATCGTCCAGTCGCCGGGAAGCTGGAGATCCTCGGTGGTTTGGGCGTAGTCGACTTCGCAGCGCACGTCGTCCAGCTCGGCGCCCAACGCATCGGCAATCAGCAACACGCCGTCGGCGAGGATGCCGGAGCCCTTCTCGGTGATGGCCGGAAGATCCGGATGATCGATGGGATATCCGAAGCCCATGGGTATTTCTGTCGCGGGCGAGTTGTAGATGGTGGTGTCAACCGATTCCAGCATCGATACCTTGTCCACCCGGTCAGAGAGCCCCGCCGACACGATGGCGAACAGCTGGATGAAACCGGGGTTGATGCCGCTGCCGAAGATGGTCGATCCGCCATCTTGGCAGGCCTGCGCGATGCGTTCCCGTCCGGCACCGAGGAAGTGGCCGGTGATGAAACCCGCGGTGCCCACCACGTTGATGCCCGCGCCGAGGATGCGGACCAGCTCGTCGACGTCGGCGAACATCGGGTTGTAGACCGCGCAGTCCGGCTTGAGCGCGAGCAGCGCGTCAATGTCGTTGGTGGCCTTGATATCAAGCGGTTCGATCCCGCACAGCTCGCCGACATCGCGCCCTGCCTTCTCCGGCGACCAGGCGTAGCATCCGACCAGCTGCAGCATGGGGTTGGCGGTTATCGCTTTGACCGAGCTCTTGCCGACGTTACCCGTCGTCCACTGGACGACCCGGTAGGTCAACGGGCCGGCCCTGTCATGGGTGCGACGCCGCCGGCTGTTGGGCCGCTTGACGGGCCAGCCTGTCGTTGTGGATCTTGACGAGTTCACGGAACCCCAGCCGGTGATACTTCGGTATCGGCTGGATACCCCACACGTCCTGCGCGGTCGCCTTGCCCTCGGCGCCCTCGGGCGGGCCGAACGGTGGGTAGGGGTACTTGCACTCCAGGGTGTCGTTGGAGTACCGGATCTTGAGCAGCTCGCTACAAATCTGGGTGAGGCTCAGCGTCGGGTAGCCGTAGTAGACGGCCATGAACGGCAACGTGAAGGCGCCCTCGATCACCAGGGCCACCAGGCACACCAACACGGCCCGCTTGATCCATTTGTGCATTCGCGCGTAGTACGGCGTCGTCCCCGGCTCGAGATCGGTGCTCGGGTCTTCGCCTTCGGTGGTTGACGGTGCGGAAGGGCTAGTCATGGCACTGCTCCTTGCTAGTCGGAGAAGATTTCGCGATTGACGGTGTGCAGATACGGGATGGCGAGGAACGGGGTGATGTAGAAGATGTCGTAGAGCCACCAGCCGATGACCGGGAAGACGACACCGGCATATCGCACGTCGGCGAACATGGTCATGTTGAACACGTAGGCCGACCAGATCACCACGCCCATCCAGCATGTGATGACCATCCACTGATGACCCCAGCGCTTCATCTGTAAGAGGCCGATCGCCGCGGCCACCCGCATCGAGAAGACCGTCAAGATCAGGCCGGCGACATAGGCTTTCTCGCCCGGCCCCGCGGCGCCCCCGACCCACAGCTCGTTGTAGTGCCAGAAATAACCGGCATCGAACATGTTGCCCCACCCGACCATCAGCACGCGGTTGATCAACGTGTGGTTGGCCACCAAGTCCAGCGCCCAGCCGAGGCTGTTGAGCATTCCGTCGATCAGGGTCAGATAGCCGATCAGGGTCACGATCATCGGCCGGACTGACAGGCCTTCGCGCAGGGCTTGGCGCTGCAGCCACACCCCGCGCATGAAAATGGGGAACCCGATCAGGCCGGGCGCCCACATACCCATCAGCGCGGCGCCGATGATCATCCACCTGTCGGCGCGGCGCTGAGCTCGGCGGGATTCGTCGTGGTGATCCTCGAGGCTGACCGAACTCGCTTGCGCGGCAGACAAAGTCACAGATCCCACCACCCGCGCGCGAAGGACATGTAGAGCTGGATACCGAACATCGCGAGCAGGTAGCCGTAGATGAAGATCTGAAAGACGATGAGCGCCCTCTTGCGCTTCTCCTCCTGGCGGTCCATGCCGATTGCTCCTTTCCTAAGAATTGCTCGATGCGTCCGCGGTGCCCAGGCTGGCAGCCGCGACTTCACGAAGGCCGTCGGTGACCGCGCCGTCGATGCTCAGTGGCGCGAGAATGCACGCGTCGGCCGCATCCAATTCGGTTGCGCCGGCGGCAATCAACTGTGCGGCCGTGACCAGCACCCGGGTGGACGGCGGCTCGAAGTGAAAAGCTTGGTCGGCAGTGCGGATTGCGACGGCGCATGCGACCAGCCGCCGGGCTGTGGCCGACGGAATTCCCGATTCGGCGACGATCACCTCGGCCTCGCTGTCCGGCGACAAATAATGCATCGCCAGCGTGGCGAACCGTTGCCGGAACGAGGGTTTGAGCTCCTTGAGCGAGCTGCGATAGGCCGGGTTGTACGAGCACACCAGCATGAATTCGTCGGGTGCCTGCACAACCTCGCCGGCGCGGTCCAGGTAGAGCGATCGCCGGTGGTCGGTGAGCGAATGCAGGATCGCCAGGGAGTCGTGGCGGGCCTCGACGACTTCGTCGAGATAGCAGATCGCGCCGGCTTTGACGGCCCGGGTCAGCGGGCCGTCGGTCCAGACCACATCGCCGCCGGTGACCATGAAGCGGCCGACGAGATCGGAGCTGGTGAGGTCGTCGTGGCAACTGATGGTGACCACGGGCCGCTGCAGCAACGAGCCCATGTGCTCGACGAACCGCGTCTTACCGCAGCCGGTCGGACCGGTGAGCATCACCGGGACGCGCCGGTGGAAAGCCTGCTCGAACAGCTGAACTTCGTTGCCGTTGGCAAAATACATGTCGGTGGTCATCTCTTCCTCAGCGAGTCGGCGTTCACGCGGCGACCAGTTCACGGTGGACATGGGCGAGTACTTGGGGCAGCTCCTCGATGCGCCGGATCCGCTGCGACCGGCGGGGCCCGAACACCTCGGGGAGGGGATCGACGCGCGTCGGACCCACGCCCACGTAGTAGATCGACACCCCGGCCTCGTTGGCCTCCTCGACGGCGTGCGCAGCATCGGCCCAGGCATACCGGCCCTCGTATCCTTCATCGGAGATCAGGCCGTCACCGATGACGATCAGCAGGCGGCGCTCGGAGGTCTGCGCCAGCAGCCGGCTCGTCAAATGGCGCAGGGGCGCACCGAGTCTGGTGTATCCACGGGTGGACAAGCCCAGGCGGCTCGGCGGTACGAACCGGCGGTCTTCGAAATCCTTCAAGCAGCGCACTTCGACGCGATGGCGGGTGTTGCCGGTGAATACGAACACACCATGGCGCTCGCGCGCCAGTGTCATGGCACGCGAAAGCGCATCGGCACAGGCCAATTCCAGCTGGAAAACGCGGCCGCCGTGCACGCCCAGCGACGAGCTGCCGTCGAGCAGCAACGCCGTGGTGACATCGCGGCTGCTGGGCAGCAAGTCGCGGAATACCCTCGGCTCTTTGGCCTCGCCGGTCGCCAGATCGATGTAATGGTTGACGTATTGGTCGACATCGAGGTCGGAGCCGTCTTCGAGGCGATTCGTCATGGTGCGATGTGTGTGCTCTTCGAACCACTTGCGCACGTCGACAGCCACCGGCGCCGGGCGGCGGGCGTGCCGGCCGCCGGCGTGCTCGATGACCGCGACGTGGTCGCGCAGGAATCGCTGTGTCCACATGTTCCATTCGGGATAGGGGATCCCGGGGCGATGATTCGGTGTGATGTCGAGATCGTTGTCGTGTGGCCGACTCGGCGGCGGCAGGTTGGGGTTTCGGACACCCCCATCGCCGCCGACCGGAACCGAGTATGGTCGCGGCAGGCGCTTCTGCGTTGTGGTCCATGGCATTCTGCCAAAGCTGCGTCGCAACCTATCGGCCAATCCATGCGGCGCCGTGTACGCCAACGGCAACGAGCCCAGCAGCGGATGAACGGCCAATTCCTGGCCCGTGACCGCCAATGCGATTGCGCGATTGAGCATCTCGATGCCTGCCATATCGCCGGATTCGGCATGGAATTCGGGCAGCAGTCGTCGGACCTCGGGGAGCAGGCCCGGCCAGCGCGACGCAACCCAGCCGAGGGCGACGCCGGCCTCGACAAGCGTGAGCGCACGCAGCTCGCGAGCGGAGAGCTCATTGAGGCGATACTCGGTGACACGTTCTTTCGACGGCGAACATTGCAGGGCCACACCGCATGTCAGGGTCCTGCGGGCCCAATCGGGCACCGCGGGGTAGGGGACATGAACGAACGTGAGCGCCGCATTCAAGCCGAAGCCACGCCGGTCGCCGGTGACCAGCCGCACGCCTCCGCGACGTTGGTCGCTGAGCGCGACCGCCGTCACGGAGCAGCGCCGTTCCAGCGCCATCGCGTGGCCGTCGGAATGTTCAACCATCGGCCGAATCCCGTGCGTTGCCGCTACCCGGTCCGATGTTCAGAACGTGCCGATGTTGGAGAACAGCCAGTACCAGAACCAGATGATCAGTCCGGTGCCACCCCATGCGGCGACGTAGCGAAGGATCTCCCATAGATAGCCCATGATGTGACTTCCTCGGTGGCGTAGTGGATTTCAGATTGCGCATTTCAGTCGGAGAAGAGTTCGCGGTTTACGGTGTGCAAATAGGGGATGGCCAGAAACGGGGTGATGTAGAAGATGTCGTAGAGCCACCAGCCGACGACCGGCAGCACGACGCCGGCGAAGCGCACGTCGGCGAACATGGTCATGTTGAAGACATAGGTAATCCAGATGACCACGCCCATCCAGCAGGTGACGACCATCCACTGATGGCCCCAGCGCTTCATCTGCAGAAAACCGATGGCCGCGGCGATACGCATGGTGAAGACCGTCAGGATGAGACCGACTTCCAAAGCTTTTTCGCCGGGGCCCGCCGCGCCGCCGACCCACAGCTCGTTGTAGTGCCAGAAGTAGCCGGCGTCGAACATGTTGCCCCAACCGTTGAGCAGCACGCGCGCCAGCAGGGTGTGGTTTGCCACCAGGTCAAGCGCCCATCCGACGGTGTTGATGGCGGCGTCGATGATGACGAGGTAGCCGAGCAGCGTGACGAGCATCGGCCGAACGGACAGGCCGTCTCGTTGGGCCCGGCGCAGCACGCGCACTCCCCAGAGAAATAGCGGCAATCCGAAGACACCCAGGGCGGCGGTACCGATCAGGAGACTGCCTGAAATGAGCCATTTGTCGGCCTGACGCTGCGCGAGTTGCGAGCGTTCCATGTGCTCGTCGATTGTCAGACTCGCCTGCGCGGCGCCGCTTGAGATCGCGGCGGAGTCATCGCTGCCGGCATCGCGCTGACGCAGCTTCGGCAGATTCACAAACCCTCCTGCTGATTGGATCGGCCTGTGCACTATAACAGGCTGACTACAGTCAGCAGAAGACGTCCGTGAAGATTCCGTATTGTCGCCGCGAACCGCTAGGCTCCCGCTGCGTCACGATGCTATGTCGGGCCGCAACGGCGGGATTCGCCCACGGCGCAGCCGCCTCACTGGCGACACGAAGCGGACTCTACTGACGAAAGTCAGCTATTGATCGTTGACACACCATTCGGGGGACGCCTACGCTCAGCGAGCGCTCAGCCGTTGCCGCATTGTGTGCCGCCGGCGGAGAACGGTTCGTTCGTTCCAGCGCTGTCGGTGCATACAAAGGAGTAGCGATGACGCCCAAGTTGCCAGCCGAGAAGAAGTATCGCGTAATCCAGTGGGGCGTCGGCAATGTCGGGACGATAGCGCTCCGCCATTTCGTGCACAACCCGGCCTACGAACTGGTCGGAGTGCTGTGCAACCGTCCGGAGAAGGTGGGCAAGGACGCTGGTGAACTCTGCGGCAAGGCACCGACCGGGGTGCGGGCGACCACCGACAAGGCTGCCATCGAGGCGCTCGAAGCCGATTGCGTGTTCTATGCGCCGCTATGGTCTGACCCCGACGAAGTGTGCCGCTTACTGCGCGGAGGCAAGAACGTCGTCGCGTCAGGTGGAGCCTGGTGGTATCGAACCGAACACAGCAAGGCGGACATCGACAAGATCGATGCCGCCTGCCACGAGGGTGGGACGTCGTTTCATGCAGGTGGCGTCAACCCCGGCTTTGCCGGAGACTTACTCGTCCTCACGCTGGCCCGAATCGTCAGTCAGATCGACACTATTCACATTTACGAGGTCGTGAACTTCGGTCGGGACACCCTGAAGTACCTGTATGAGATGGGGATGGGGAGCGATCCGGCCGGTTTTGAGGATGGCCCGAACCTGTTGGGGCAAGCATGGCCATTGTTCGCGCAGTCGATGGCAATGATCGTGGAGGGGTTGGGTAAGGCAGTCGAGAAATATACGACTGAGGTGGAGCTAGGATCCGCCACGCGCGACATCCCCTTCGAAGGGGGGGAGACCAGTGACATGCCGGGCTTCAAGGGAGTAATCAAGAAGGGCACGGTCGCTCGCCAGCATCACAAGTGGACGGCATGGGTGGAAGGTAGGCCGCTGGTAATTGTTCATGAGATATACACGATGGACACCTTCGATGCCATCGAACCGCAGGAGGACTGGCCTCAGCATTACCACTACCGCATAGTGATTGAGGGCGATTCATCCACCGAGCTGATCCTTCAGGGGGCACAGGACCCGAATGGCGGCTATGCGCTGCCCGGCTACACGTGGACCGCGATGGGCCCCGCGAACGCCATTCCCGCGGTCTGCGACGCTCCGCCAGGATTCATGTCCCACAACGAACTTGGGCTTATGCCGCTGCGTGGCGTCATACGGCCCTAGCGCGGCGGCGCGTCATGGTTCAAAGCTTCGCAATGTCCTTGCGACGTAGTCTTCCAGCAGGGTGTGGCCAGTCGGCCAGTGGTTGGTTGTGATCAACAGGGCGTAGAGACCCAGCAAAAAGAACACCGCACTGTTCATGGGGTTGACGTCTGAATCAGTCTCGCCGCGTTCTTGGGCCTGCGCGATCTCCTGCGCGACCAGCACGATCAGTGGGTGATCCCTGCCGTCTTCGGTCTGCGGACGGGTTTGGGAGAAGTGCAGCGCGAGAAAGTCATTGAAGAGTCGATCGCCCAGTCGGCGTTCCAGTCCAACCACCAGGCGGACCGCCTCATTCAGCGCGGAAACTAGATCGTGCTTGGACTTCAAGAATTGCGCGAACTGCTTGGCGATGCGGTCCTCTTCGCGGCGCTCCAGCTCGAGCAGCACATGCTCCTTGGTGGGGAAGTGGAAGAAGAAGGTTCCGTGGGCGACGCCCGCTGCGGCCACAATGGCACCCACGTCGGCATCGGCCATGCCGCCGCGCGCGAATTCCGCGATCGCGGCGCCCATCAAACGCTCCCGCGTCTGCAGGCGCTTAGCTTCTCGTGCCGACAGCCGATCCGCCACAGCCATTTCTTTCCTCACGGTTGACCTGGCTCATGTAAAAGCTTAGAGACTAACTCGACCAGTATGCCGTGTCTCGGCCAAAAAGGCTTGCATAACTTGATCATTGTTGTACTGCCCGCCTTGTGGCAGACATCGGCCCCATGAATTCGTTGACTTTAGTCAGCATCTTTCTTAGATTGAACGGCGCACACGTCACGCGCGATCGAGGGAGCCCGGCATGGCATTGGAGCAATTCCGCCTGGACGGGCAGGTCGCGATCGTCACGGGCGCCGGAAAGGGCGTTGGAGCAGGCATCGCCCGGGTGTTGGCGGAGGCGGGCGCCGCGGTCGTCGGGACCGCACGTACGGAGGCGGATATCGTCAACACGATTGAGGGTATTGAGGCCGCGGGTGGCAAAGGTCTGGCGCTCGTAGCGGATGCGATGAGCCGTCCGGACGGAGAGCGCGTCGTGAACACGGCCGTGCAGCGCTTCGGTCGCATCGATATTCTGGTCAACAATGTCGGCGGGTCGACCTACGCACGATTCCTCGACATCACCGACGAAGACTTCCGACACACGTTCGACTGGTGCGTGACGTCGGCCTTCATCATGAGTCAGCTCGTGGCACCGCACATGCTCAGCGCTGGACACGGTTCCATCATCAATATCTCGTCGGGCTCAGCTCGATTCGGCATACGGGCGCTGACCGCGTATTGCGTTGCGAAGGGCGGCCTGGAAGCACTTACCCGCGCCATGGCACAGGAACTCGCCCCGAAGGTCCGCGTCAACGCCATCGCCCTGGGGTCGTTCGCCACTGACGGTCTGAAGGGCAGCCTGGACTTGATGCCCGGGTCGCTGGAAAAGATGCAAGAGGCCACACCCCTGCATCGGCTGGGCGACGTCGAGGACCTCGGACGGCTCGCGGTGTACCTGTCCACCCGCGATTGCTACGCGACCAACGCGACCTTTCACGTCGATGGGGGCATCGACTCGAACAATTCGCCACTACCGATACCCGATTACTGACCTCCGCTTCGAATGAACGCGTCATGATGGGTCATCACCCACCGCCGGAAGGACGAGGGTAATGCGCAGAGTCATTCAATTCTCCACCGGTAACGTGGGCCGGCATTCGTTGCGGGCCATCATTGGCAGACCAGATCTTGAGCTGGTCGGCGTGCACGCCGCCAGTAGCGAGAAGATCGGCCAAGATGCGGCGCAGCTGTGCGGGCTGGACGGACCCACCGGCATCATCGCCACCGACGACATCGACGCGCTGGTGGGCCTCGGCGCGGACTGCGTGGTTTACACATCGCAGGGTGAGACCCGGCCGATGGAAGCCATCGACCAAATGTCCAAGTTCCTTTCGGCGGGTACGAATGTGGTCGGTACGTCGATGGTCTGGCTGGTCACGCCCCGCCATGCCGACGATTGGTTGCGCGAGCCCCTGGAGCGTGCCTGCGCGGCCGGCGACGCCTCCCTCTACGTCAACGGCATCGACCCCGGTTTTTCCGGCGACACGCTCGTGCACTCGGCCGTCAGCCTGACCACCCGGGTCTCTTCGATCACCGTGCAGGAGATCTTCGACTATGGAAACTACGATGATGCCGAGTTCACCGGCGCCGCAATGGGTTTTGGAACAACACCGGACGACGATTCGCCGATGATGTTCCTGCCCGGGGTGATCGTGTCGATGTGGGGAGGTCAGGTCCGCAGCCTGGCGGACCACCTCGACATCAAGCTCGACGACGTGCGTCAGCGTGTCGAACCTTGGTACACGCCAGAACGAATCGACTGCACGATGATGACGGTGCAGCCGGGGCAGATGGCCGCGGTGCGTTTCGCCACCGAGGGCGTGCGCGACGGCGAACCGGTCATCACCCTCGAGCACGTCACCAGGCTCACCACCGCGGCGGCACCCGACTGGGAGTTCCCGCCCGACGGCCACACCGGTGTGCACCGTGTCGTCGTAGCAGGCGAACCGCGGGTGGAAATCAACACCCATGTATCCCATCCAGTCTTAGATTCCACTGATGCCGGGTGTATTTCGACGGCCGGTCGGGCCGTCAACGCGATCGACTGGGTATGCCGCGCGCCCCAGGGGCTGATCGGGGTGGAGGACATCCCACTGTCCGCGACGATGCGCGGGCTGATGTGGAACGAGCAGTAGCCGGATCCGTGGTATGACAACATCACCCTCGGGACGCGTTGCCGGTAAACGCATTCTGATTACTGGGGCCGCCCGTGGCATGGGGCGCAGCCACGCGTTGCGGCTTGCGCAGGAGGGCGCGGACGTCATCCTGCTCGACATGTGCGAATCATTGCCGCAGATCGAATACCCCTTGGCCACAAAAGACGACTTGGCTGAAACCGTAAGATTGGTTAGGGATTTCGGGCGACACTGCGTGAGTGGCATCGTCGATGTTCGCGACGAGGCGCAACTGCGGTCTGTGGTCGATGACGGCGTCGCCGAGCTTGGAGGTCTCGACGGTGCGGTGGCCAATGCCGGTGTGCTCACGGTGGCTCCCTGGGACAAGACGACTGCCGACCAGTGGCGCACAGTGGTCGATGTCAATCTCATCGGCGTGTGGAACACCTGCGCGGCCGCGATACCCCACTTGCTCAACCAGGGCGGAGGCAGCCTGGTCAACGTCAGCTCGGCGGGCGCCATCAAGGGATTTCCGCTGCAGACGCCCTACACGGCGGCCAAGCACGGCGTCGTCGGCTTGACGCTGGCCTTGGCCAATGAACTGGCGGCACAGAATGTGCGCGTCAACACCGTGCTTCCCACCGGTGTTCCCACCGGGATGGTTCCACCGTCGTTCGGACCCCTCTTGGGTGAGCAACGGTCCGACCTGATTCCCATCTTCATCAATGCGATGCCCACGCCGGCCGTCGAGGACATCGACGTCAGTAACGCAGTGCTGTTCCTGCTATCAGATGAGTCCAGGTATGTGACGGGGCTGCAGTTCAAGGTCGACGCAGGAGTGACCATCAACTAGAAGTTCGAGCGAGGCTCATTTGCTCGAACTGGCATCGAAAGGCAACGCCTCGGCGCTCGCAAACGAATGCGCTCACTGAGATCGCGTCAACCCCATAGGCTGGGCTGCCAGATGGACATTCGTTCGTCGGCCGAATTTCGTGTGTCGCGCTGCCTACGCGCGCGGTAAGGGTTACAAATAGCTGACTTGTAAAAGGAGAACCTTATGAATACGGTGCGGACGTCCGCGCTCGGCTTGACGGCTACCGCGGTGTTGATCAGCGCGACGGTGGTGGGCTGCGGCGGGGACAAGAGCTCGACGTCATCATCGGGTTCGGCCTCGTCGGCTACCTCGACCTCCTCGACCAGCGCGGGCCCGGCGTCACCGGGAGCGCCGGCGGACTACAGCAACCTGCTGATCAAGCCCGGCGACGTCGGCCCCAACGCCACCGCCGATGGACCGCCGAGCCAGAATCCCAGTGGCATCACCGGCGTGGGTCAGGTTTTCAAGAACCCGGACGGCAAGCGCACCATCATCGACACGATTGCGGTGTTTCCGGATGCGGCCACGGCCACTCAGACCGCGGCGAACATGCGCGATGTCGTCGGCAAGAAGGTCAATGGGCAGCAGCAGCCCATCGATATCGGCACCAACGGGTTCATGGTGATCGGCCAGGGAACCGATCCCGCCAACCCGATGGAGATCTCCGAGGCGGTGTTCGTCGACGGTAGGGCCATGGTTGACCTGGAGTCCGACTGTGTCATCGGCAATCCCACGCCAGCCGATGTCATGCTCGATCTCGCCCGTAAGCAAGAGGCCGCGGTCAAAGCGGGCTTGCCGGCCAGCTGAGCTGCTACTCGATTACAGGGGCCAGCTGTCCGGCTGCACCTCATAACGCAGGGCGGCGGCCGGAGGCAGCGGCCGCCGGCCGTTGATCGATATCGCGTCGACGACGAGGGCGACGTAGCGTCGCCAACCGTCGCTGTCCGCATCCATGGTCGACAGCACGCTGAAGAGCATCGCGATTAGGCGAGGCAGATCGTCGGCGACGAGGTCGGCGCGGATGCTGCCGGCTCGCTGGCCTGCCTGGACGAGCTCGCCGAGCGCGGCGTTGAGCGACACCGAGATATCGGACGTGAGGGACCCGGCCCGACGCGCGGCGGTCAGCAGGCTGTGTTCCCGCGCCCCCAGCGAGATCGCCGCTTCGACCAGTTGGGTGAGACCGCGCAGCGGATCCTTGGCGAGGCGGGCGCTGTCGATCACCGGGGTGAGGTCCTCGGCGATGCTTTGATCCAGGGCTGCACGTACCAGGTCGGCCTTTGCCGGAAATCTGCGGTAGAGGGTCCGCTCACCGACGCCCGCACGGCGTGCGACGGCCTCCACCGGGGCGTCGGGCCCCAACTCGCTATAGACCTCACGTGCCGCGCGCAGGATGCGCTCGACGTTGCGCGCCGCGTCGGCCCGCAGCGGCCGGTCGTCAACCGCGGTCATGTGGACAGCCTAACTGACGGTTGACTGCCACCCAGGCTAGCTTTAATCTTTATAACTGGCAGCCATCTGACACTTAATGGGAAACGCGGGTTATGTCAACATCTTTCGATACCACCGACTCCTGCTCCGACGCCGATCTCCCGGTGCTGCCCATCCCGCGGCCCCCGACCTGCCCACTCGCGTCCCCGCCCGAATTCCAGGAGTGGCGAGACCGTCCGGGGCTACGCCGGGCGATGTTCCAGGGCAATCCGGTTTGGATGGTCAGCCGCTACCGCGACATCAGAGCGGCGCTGGTCGATCCGCGCTTGTCCGCGAAGACCATTCCGGACTCCATCATGCCGACGGACGCCGAAAACAAGGTCCCGGTGATGTTCGCACGGACCGATGATCCCGAGCACCACCGTTTGCGCCGCATGATGACGAGCAACTTCACCTTCAGGCGTTGCGAATCGATGCGGCCGCACATTCAGGACATGGTCAGCCACTATCTCGGCCAGATGATCGACAACGGTGCGCCGGCCGATCTGGTGCGTGAATTCGCGCTTCCGGTCCCCTCAATGGTGATCGCGCTGTTGCTGGGCGTGCCCCCCGAAGACCTAGAACTATTCCAGTTCAACACCACGAAGGGGCTTGACCAGAAATCCACTGACGCGGAAAAGGGCCAGGCGTTCGGCGCCATGTACGCCTACATCGAGGAGTTGGTGGAACGCAAAGCGCACGAACCCGGCGACGACTTGATCAGCCGGCTGGTCACCGAATACGTGGCGACGGGCCGGATCGACCATGCCACCACTGCCATGAACAGTGTGATCATGATGCAGGCCGGCCACGAGACGACCGCGAATATGATCTCGTTGGGAACGGTTGCGCTGCTAGAACATCCCGATGTCTTCGAGCGGCTCGGACAAACCGACGACCCTGCCGTCATCGCGAACGTCGTCGAAGAGCTCATGCGCTACCTCAGCATCGTGCACAGCCAGGTCGACCGGGTGGCGACTGAAGATCTGATGATCGGCGGTCAGCTGATTCGCGTCGGTGAGTACGTGATGATGAGCTTGCTCGCCGGAAACTGGGACGCGGAATTCGTCGACAATCCCGAATCCTTCGATGTCGACCGAAACATCCGCGGGCATTTGGGCTTCGGGTACGGCGTCCATCAGTGCATCGGAGCCAACCTCGCCCGCGTCGAAATGCAGGTCGCGTTCGCTACGCTGGCACGCCGCCTGCCCGGGCTCAAACTGGCGGTGACACCGGAAGAATTGAGGTTCAAAGACGCCAACATCTACGGTATGAAAGAACTTCCGGTGAGTTGGTAACGATGTCGACCAACGAGGTGCGATTCGACGACCAGGTCGCCGTGATCACCGGTGCGGGAAGCGGTCTGGGGAGGCAGTACGCGTTGCTGCTTGCCTCTCGTGGCGCGCGCGTCGTCGTCAACGATATCGGCGGCTCGGTGACCGGGGACGGATCCGACGCCGAGGCGGCCGGTGCGGTCACCGACGAGATCCGCCACCTGGGCGGTGAGGCAGTCGCCGACAGCCACAGCGTCACCAGTCCCGAAGGCGGGCAGGCGATCATCGATACCGCCCTGAACGCGTGGGGCCGAGTCGACATCGTGATCAACAACGCCGGCATCGTGCGGGATGCCCCGTTCGAGGACATGACCGCCGACCGGTTCGAACCGCTGTGGGACGTGCATCTGAAGGGCGCCTGCTACGTGACGAG
>NZ_DASUHS010000099.1:0-2535 GCF_036273375.1 Mycobacterium sp.
GTCAGCATTACCGACGACTTTGTGAGCGCGGCTTGGCACAAGCTGCTGACGAACGCCGTGTCGGGGCTGATGGTGCTGACCATGCGCCGCTCAGGGATGTTCCGCCGCGACGACGTGCTTAGGACACGCGAGTAAATTAACGCTACGTTCGTGATTTCTGTCTTACTCTGTGTGATGTGGTGACGGCCGCTGATCGTGAAAGCGAGGTATCGCGCAAGTTTGCGCTGCTGTCGCCGGTGCTGGATGAGCGGCAACGCAGGCTGTGGATGGCGGTGGAGGCGGGTGAGGCCGGGCGGGGCGGGATCACGATGGTGGCGCGCGCGACCGGGGCGGCACGATCGACGGTGACTCGGGGTGTGGACGAACTCGACAGCGGCGCAACCGATTCGGGCCGGGTTCGCCGGGCGGGTGCGGGGCGCAAGCGAGCCGAGACGGTGGATGCGGAGCTGACGTCGGCGCTGGAGCGCCTGGTCGACCCGGACACCCGCGGCGACCCGGAGTCGCCGCTGCGGTGGACGATCAAGTCGACGCGGCAGCTGTCGGCGGCGCTGACCGGTCGGGGGCACCGGTGCAGCGAATGGCTGGTGCGGCGGCTGTTGCACGACGCCGGCTACAGCCTGCAGGCCGCGGCCAAGCAGATCGAGGGCACCCAGCACCCGGACCGCGACGCCCAGTTCCGCTATGTCAACGACCAAGTGCGCGAGCATCATTCGGCGGGGCAGCCGGTGATCAGCGTGGACACTAAGAAGAAGGAACTCGTCGGGCAGTACAAGAACGGCGGCAGCCAGTGGCGGCCGAGCGGAAACCCGGAGCGGGTGAAGACTCACGACTTCCCGGACCAACAGCTGGGCAAGGCGATCCCGTACGGGGTCTACGACATCGCCGCCGACTCCGGCTGGGTGTCCGTCGGCGCCGACCACGACACCGCCGCGTTCGCCGTGGCCACCATCCGCCGCTGGTGGCAGGCGGTCGGCGCCGACCGTTACCCGCACGCTGAGAAGCTGCTGATCACCGCCGACGCGGGCGGCTCCAACGGCTATCGCACCCGGCTGTGGAAGACCGAACTCGCCGCGCTGGCCGCCGAGGCCGGGCTCGCGATCACGGTCTGCCACTTCCCACCCGGCACCTCCAAGTGGAACAAGATCGAGCACCGGCTGTTCTCCCACATCTCGTCGAACTGGCGCGGCCAGACCCTGGCCAGCCACGAGGTCGTGGTCAACCTGATCGCGGCGACCATCACCCGCACCGGGCTGACCGTGCACGCCGAACTCGACCACGCCGAATACCCCAAGGGAATCAAGATCAGCGACAGGCAGATTCGTGAACTGGAATCGCGCGCCATCACCCGCCACGACTGGCACGGCGAATGGAACTACACCCTGACCGCCGCGCCGCCGGAACCGTAACCAGCCGACCGGTCAAACGCACGTGTTATTTCCTCGCAATTCCTTAGCTAAGCGGGAACAGCAATACACACCCAAAGCTGATTCAGATAAAATGGCCGAAACGATCCCCGCTCCAGGCATCGCTTAGCCGCCATCCCGGCGCACTCGACACGGCCCACACGCAACCCCAGTCTTCGGATTCGCCAGCGACGACAACGGAGCCTGATCTCCTCCGCGAACGAGGCGCGCCCCGAGTGGGTTTCAGAACAAACGCGGTTCGACGCCGAGCAACGCATTGGCGACCGCATCGGCATCCCACACGCCGCCCTGGACGGCCTCGCGCAGCGCCACCGAACGCGCCCGCCGCGCCTCACGCCCCAGCCCACGAATCGTAGGCCGACCGCCTCCGCGCCGGGCCCGCGCCATGCGCCGCATGTTGTCGAACTGCGTACCAGCCACCACGTGCTCACACAGCGCCCCAGGCCCACTCACCTTGACGCACACCGGGTTGTCGCATTCATGCAACGCGAACACGTCCGCACCCAGAGCAGATCCGGTCGCCAACGCCAACGCATACCGGTTGGGCCGCACGCAGAATCCCATGCCCGCACGGGTAATGAAATATCGGCCATAACCGTCGGCTCCGATGCTGCCAATCCAGATGCTGCAATCTCGCTCGCCCGGCCCGGCCACGATCTTGGCGCGAAACCGGGCGACCTCGGCGGCATGCACCTTCGGATCCACCCACAGGGCAACCGCCGGCGCCCGCCCCACGCGCCCTAAAACCGTCACATCACCCGACGCTACGGATGACCACCGACACCAGCTGCGGCCGTGGACGATTCGACCTCAACCGCCGTGTCTTGGCCGCCACCGCCTAGTGCCTGCGAAACATCCGACGCAACGGCCGCACCCTCGGAACCTATTGCTCGCGAACCATTCCCCGAAGCGGTACCCGATACGGGCGCGGCGGTCTGAAGTTCTTTGAGATACCTGCGGACGAGTTTCACGCTGCAGCAGCCGAGCTGGGCGATGTCGGCCACGGTCTCACCGCGATCACGCATCCGCGCCAACGCGCGAGCGCCGGTCATGCCGTTACGGCCGGACTGCGATGTATCCGCGGTCCCCCGCCCTGGCCGAGAAAGATGGC
>NZ_DASUHS010000100.1:0-5795 GCF_036273375.1 Mycobacterium sp.
GCGGGACTCTTCGCTCGGTGAACCGCACAATGATGTCCGTGACGAGCGACGCGGCGCCTCGGGAGATGGCCTTGAACATGTCGGAATCGGGCACCATGCACAGCCGCTGATCCCATGGGTTGTAGTCGGGTTTGAAGTGAGTGTCGATCGCATACCCCGTGGGCAGCAAACGGCGAGGTTCTTCATGGATAACTGCTGTTATCCATGAAGTCGGCATACGCGTTGCGCAACCACTCCCCCGTAAGCCGACACCGATCACGCGAAGCGTTCGCGTAACGGGCTACCGCGGTCGCGGCGTTTCGGACGCTGATAGCAGGAGCGTCCAGCCGCGCAGTCGCGCGCCCGCGACTGTTGACATATTGCCGAAGTTGTCGTACGAATGAGACATGGCTGTTGTTATGTCTCACAGCGCACCGGTCACATTTCAGCTGGCCACCGCCGACACCTGGTCGAATCCGTGGCCGATGTACCGCGCTCTGCGAGATCACGATCCGGTGCACCACGTCGTTCCGGTGAACCATCCCGAGGATGACTACTACGTGCTCTCCCGGCACGCCGACGTGTGGGCCGCGGCGCGCGACCACGAAACCTATTCCTCCGCACAGGGTTTGACCGTCAACTACGGCGACCTGGAAATGATTGGGCTGCAGGACAATCCACCGTTCGTGATGCAGGATCCTCCGGTGCACACCCAGTTCCGCAAGCTGGTGTCGCGCGGCTTCACGCCGCGGCAGGTCGAGGCTGTGGAGCCCAAGGTCCGGGAATTCGTCGTGGAGCGCATCGAGGGGTTGCGCTCTGCCGGCGGCGGCGACATCGTCACGGAGCTGTTCAAACCCCTGCCGTCGATGGTGGTCGCCCATTATCTCGGTGTGCCGGAGAAAGACTGGGCCCAATTCGATGGCTGGACCCAGGCGATCGTCGCGGCCAACACCGCCGAAGGCGGCGTCGCCGGCGCGCTGGAAACCGTCGGCGACGCGGTCGGGTCGATGATGGCCTACTTCACCGGGCTGATCGAGCGGCGCCGGACCGAACCCGAGGACGACACCATCTCGCACCTGGTGGCCGCGGGGGTCGGTGCCGACGGCGACATCGCCGGCACGCTGTCGATCCTGGCGTTCACGTTCACCATGGTCACCGGCGGCAACGACACCGTCACCGGTATGCTCGGCGGCTCGATGCCGCTGTTGCAGCAACGGCCCGACCAACGTCAGCTGTTGGTGGACGACCCGGACCGCATTCCCGACGCGGTCGAGGAACTGCTGCGGTTGACCTCGCCGGCGCAGGGATTGGCACGCACCGTCACCCGCGACGTGACCGTCGGCGAGACCACCATCCCGGCCGGACGCAGGGTGCTGCTGCTGTACGGTTCGGCCAACCGCGACGAACGCCAATACGGTTCGGATGCAGACGAACTCGACGTGAACCGCTGCCCACGCAACATCCTGACGTTCAGCCACGGCGCGCACCACTGCCTGGGCGCCGCCGCTGCCCGGATGCAATCCAGGGTCGCGCTGACCGAATTGCTGGCCCGCTGCCCGGACTTCGACGTGGACGAAGCCGGCATCGTCTGGGCCGGCGGCAGTTACGTCCGGCGTCCCGTGTCGGTGCCGATTCGGGTGAAGTCCTGATGCCCGGCAGCGACTGGCTGGGTGCGCACCGGTCCGAGGCGGCCGCCGACCGGATCCTCGACGCCGCCGAGCAGCTCTACACGCAGCGCGACTCGGATTCGATCGGGATGAACGAAATCGCCAGGGCGGCAGGCTGTTCCCGCGCTACCCTGTACCGCTACTTCGAGAATCGCGAGGCGCTGCGAACCGCCTATATCCACCGCGAAACCCACCGGCTGGGCCGCGAAATCATCGCGCGCACCGGCGACATCGAGGACCCACGCGAACGGTTGGTCGCGAGCATCCTGGTCACATTGGGAATGGTTCGCGAAAGCCCCGCGCTGGCATCCTGGTTTGCCACCACCCGCCCACCGGTCGGTGGCGAACTGGCCGGACAGTCCGACGTGATCGCGGCCCTGGCGGTGGCGTTCCTGCACTCGCTGGGACCCGATGATCCCGCCGTCGTCGAACGCCGGGCCCGCTGGACGGTGCGAGTGATCGTCTCGCTGCTGACCTACCCGGGCCGCGACGAAGACGACGAGCGGGCGATGATCGAGGAATTCGTTGTGCCGATCGTGACGCCGGTTTGCGCCCGCGGCTAGCCGGCCGCCATCTTCTTGCTCAGTCCCGGACGCGGGTGAACCGGTGCAGCAGCCACGCCAGCGGGATCGTCACGACCAGCGTCGCGACGTACAGGTACAGCATCGAGCCGGTGTAGACGTGCGCGCCGACGATGTAGTCCATCGCGAAGTCCATGGTGATCAGGTGGATCAGGAAGATCTCGTAGGAGATTTCCCCCAACCACAGCATGGGACGGCTGGCCAGTATTCGCGAATACCAACCGTGGTCACCCAGAGCCAGCGGTGCCACCGCGAGTGCGGCGATGACGGCATAAAAACACGTCTTGAACAACGCCTCGCTCAGCGTTGCCGGGGAAGTCGTGGGCGCGCCGGCAATGGGAGTGGACACGATGAAATAGCAGATGACCGCCAGCGGTATGGCCACGAACCCGTAGCCGCGCACCCCCATCTCCTGCAGCACGGTCAAGATCATCCCGGCTAGAAACCACGCCAAATAGGTGGGCAGCCACAGCCGCGCGCCGTCGGGAAACCAGTGATCGGTATGCACCAGGACCAGCCAGGCCGGGCTGATCAACGCCATCCCGGCCAGGGCACCCAGCACGAGTTTCGGTTGCCACTGCCGTCGGCAAATCACCACCAGCAGAAGGTATGCCAGCAGCGGCAGCACCACGTAGAACGCGCCCTCCACCGCGAGGCTCCACATCTGGGTCAGCCCTTGGTGCAGATACTTGCCCAGGTAGCCGTTGCAGTAGATCTGCGTCAGGGTCAGGTTGCGCGCCAACCCCAGCCAGCTGTGGCCGGGGTTCGGCCCGGCATCGCGGAAGTGGTAGAGAACGAAGGCGAACAACACGGTGATGACGTAGGCGGGCATGATGCGCCGAACCCGGTGCCACGCATAGCGACTCAGCGACGGCGGTGGGCCATCTTTCGCCGCCGCCTTCACCCAGGGGCGGAACAACAGGTAGCCGGAGAGCACGAAGAAGATCGGCACGCCGATCTCCATCCGGGAACCGACCAGGCCCCAATACCCGTGTGTGTATTTGCCGGTGGTGTAGGCCGCGTGGGTGCCGACGACGAGGAGCGCTGCGACCGCGCGGATTCCGGTCAGCGAGGCGACCCGGTCGACGCGAGAGGTCTGCTCGAGGCCGCCCTGGGCGTCTTGTTCTTCGGACAGCGTCATCCGCCGTGTTTCCTGCGCGGCTTCCCACCGTCTCGGCCGCGGGGCCTGTTGGCGGATGAGCGCTCCGGCTGAAGGTTGATCAAAACCCCCGAGATGCGGGTGTGTTCAAGCCTTTTCAAGGTCGACTTTCCCAACTTCGCCGGCAGCTCCACCAGTGAGAAATCCGGGCCGATCGCGATGTGGCCGAAATCGCTGCGATGCAGCCCTCCCTCGTTGGCGATGGCGCCGACGATCGCGCCCGGACCGATCTTGTGCCGCTTACCTACCGCGATGCGATAGGTAGCCAATGGCTGTGCATTCCTTGGCCTTTCGGGACGTTCACGTCGTTCGGTGCGCCGCTCGCGCCGCTCCGGTGGCGGTTCGGGCGCCATCAGGAATTCCTCGCCATCCCGGGATTGCACTGCCAGCGCGGCGGCGATGTCGGCCATCGGGGTGTCGTGCTCGCGTTCGTAATCCTGGACCAACTTGCGGAACAGGTCGATTCCGGGCGAACCGAGCGCGGTGGTGATGGAATCGGCGAATTTGGCCACCCGCTGTGCGTTGACGTCCTCGACGGTGGGCAATTCGGTTTCGGTGAGTGTTTGCCGCGTGGCCTTTTCGATCGCCTTCAGCAGGTGGCGCTCGCGCGGGGAAACGAACAGCAGCGCGGTTCCCGAACGACCGGCTCGGCCGGTGCGCCCGATCCGGTGCACGTAAGACTCGGTGTCATGCGGGATGTCGTAGTTGAGCACGTGCGATATCCGCTCCACATCCAGCCCACGTGCGGCCACGTCGGTGGCGACCAGGATGTCGATGCTGCCGTCCTTCAATGCGGCGACGGTTCGCTCGCGCTGGCCTTGCGGGATGTCTCCGTTGATGGCGGCCGCGGAAAAGCCTCGGGCCCTTAACTTTTCGGCGACTTCCTCGGTGGCCTGTTTAGTCCTGACGAAGATGATCATCGCCTCGAACGACTCGACTTCCAGAACCCGCGTCAGCGCGTCCATCTTGCGCGGACCGGCGACCTGGATGTAATGCTGCGAAATGTTCTCGGCGGTAGCGGTTTTCGCTTTGGTGCTGACCTCGAGCGGATCGTGCAAGTACTTGGTGGTGATCTTGCGGATCGCAGGCGGCATGGTCGCGGAGAACAACGCCACCTGTTTGTACTCCGGGGTTTCAGACAGTATGCGATCGACTTCTTCGGCGAACCCCATGGTGAGCATCTCGTCGGCCTCGTCGAGCACCAGGTAGTCGACGTGGGACAGGTCCAGTGTCCCGCGCTCGAGGTGGTCGATGACCCGGCCCGGTGTGCCGACCACTACGTGGGCGCCGCGGCGCAGCCCGGCCAGCTGCACGCTGTAGGAGGAGCCGCCGTAGATCGGCAGCACGTTGATCTTGGGCAGGTGGGCCCCGTACCGGCTGAACGCCTCAGCCACCTGCAGGGCCAGTTCCCGGGTGGGGGCGAGCACCAGCGCCTGGGTGGCGGTGCTGGTGACGTCGATCTTGGACAGGATCGGGATCGCGAACGCGGCGGTCTTGCCGGTGCCGGTCTGGGCCAGCCCGACGACGTCGGAGCCCGCCATCAGCGCCGGGATCGTCGCCGCCTGAATGCCGGTGGGCGACTCGTAGCCGACGTCGGCGATAGCCCGCAAGACCGAGGGATTGATCTGCAGGTCGGCAAACGTCAGTGAGGCAGCTTCAGTCGAGCTGTCCGAGAGGGTCATCGTCCAAGGAGTCTAGTGGTGATCGCGAGCTCAGCAGACCTGAGCGCTGCGGGTCACCACCGCAAGGCCCCGTGGTGATCGCGAGCTCAACGAAGTTGAGCGCTGCGGGTGATCGTCAGCACACCCGGCCTGCCTGCCACAGCCCCGGGCCCGATGAAGGTACGGTGCCCGATGTGTGGTCGTCGCCGTGTCGTACCGAGCCACTGACTGGCTCGGCCGCTGTCGCTCTCATCGCCTTCACGCTGACCGGCTGCGGTTCGGGGGACTCCACTGTCGCCAAGACGCCCCAGGCCAGGACTACGTCGGACGCCGCGTCCATCACGGCTCCGGCCACGCCCCCGGCGGCCGCGCCACCTGGCAACGCCCCGCCGGTCGATCCCTGCGCGGTCAACCTCGCCTCGCCCACCATCGCGAAGGTGGTTTCCGAGCTGCCTCGCGACCCGCGCAGCCAGCAGCCCTGGAACCCCGAACCGCTGGCAGGAAATTACAACCAGTGCGCGCAGCTGTCGGCGATCATCATCAAGGCCAACACCAACGCGGTGAGTCCGACCACCCGCGCGGTGCTGTTCCACCTCGGCCAGTTCATCCCGCAGGGTGTGCCCGACACCTACGGATTCAACGGCGTTGACGCGGCGCAAACAACGGGCGACACGGTGGCACTGACCTATCCCGCCGGGATCAACGGCCTGAACACCGATGTGAAATTTCACTGGAACGGCAACGCGGT
>NZ_DASUHS010000101.1:0-2413 GCF_036273375.1 Mycobacterium sp.
TGGACCTCGGCCGAGAAGTCCAGTCGGGTCGGATCATTGATCGCGCACGGCAATTCCGTCGACACTTCAAAGGACCAGCGGCACAGCCGAGCATCCGCGAATTCGACGACCGCATCCAATCCTCACAGTTCTAGTGACGACGACGGGAACACAGTTGTGACACGAGTGGGCATCAGCGGACACCGAGAGCTCAATCCTGCGACGACGACTCTCATCGACTCAGCAATACGCGCCGCCCTCGCGAGCCATGACGGTCACGATCTCGTCGGGGTGACGTGCCTCGCCGACGGCGCAGACAGCATCTTCGCCCAAGCGGTGCTAGGAGAGCCCTGAATAATCCGCGCGTCTCGACCTGTTGATCTTCGAGGTTCGGGATGGTCTTCGGTATGCAGGGTCACTCTGATGATCAGCGTGAGCTGATGGATGTCGAGTCGGTGGCGGGGCATCTGCTCAAGCCGGACAGTGTGTTCGCGTTCCTAGCCTCGCATCGGCGGGAGTTGTTCCCGGATGAGCTGTTCGTGGATCTGTTCCCGACTCGGCGGGGTCGCCCGTCGGTTCCGGCTGATGTGATGGCTGCGGTGATCACGTTGCAGGCGCTGCACGGGCTCTCGGACAGCGAGACGGTCGATGCGGTGACCTTCGATCTGCGGTGGAAGGCGGCGTGCGGGCTGCCGGTCACGGCCGGGGCGTTTCATGCGACGACGTTGACCTATTGGCGGCGCCGGCTCGCGGCCAGCGACCGGCCGAACCGGATCTTCGATGCGGTCCGTCAGGTCGTCGCGGCCACTGGGGTGTTGGCGGGCAAGACGCGTCGGGCGTTGGATTCCACGGTCCTCGATGACGCGGTCGCCACCCAGGACACGGTCACCCAGCTGGTCGCCGCGATCCGCC
Organism: Mycobacterium sp.; assembly: GCF_036273375.1. Classification (GTDB taxonomy): domain Bacteria; phylum Actinomycetota; class Actinomycetes; order Mycobacteriales; family Mycobacteriaceae; genus Mycobacterium. The sequence continues at coordinate 892 of NZ_DASUHS010000101.1, forward strand.
GCGCCGCCCGTGAGGTGCCCGGCGCGGCCGCCGTGATCGCACAGCACTGCACCGGGCATGACTACGCCGATCCGGGCAAGCCGAAGATCGCGTGGAACGACAAGGCTGCCCGGGATCAGCTCATCGACGCTCTCGTCGGCGATGCGCACCGGTTGCTCGGGTATCTGCCCGAGCAGGAACTGGACGTCAAGGCGGCTGAGGCGGTGGCGTTGCTGGCCCTGGTGGCCGGGCAGGACGTGGAACCGGTCGAGGGTTCTGATGGCACCGACGGTCGCTGGCGCATCGCGCAGCGGGTCGCCCCGGACCGGGTCATCTCCACCGTCGACACCGACGCACGGCACGCCCACAAGACGGTGCACCGCCGCCAGGACGGGTTCAAAGCCCACCTCGCCATCGAGCCGGACACCGGGATCATCACCGACTGCGCGATCACCAAAGCCGCTGGCGCCGACAGCCACGACGCCGTCGTCGGCTTGGGGCTACTCGATGACGAGGCGCAACCGGTCACGGTGCTGGGCGATTCCGCTTACGGCACCGGCGATGCCCGCGCTGCGCTGGCCGAGGCCGGCCATCGCGCGGTCATCAAACCGCTGCCACTGCGCCCGGCCGTGCCCGGCGGATTCACCCTCGACGACTTCACGACTGACCACCTCGCCGCCACCGTCACCTGCCCCAACGGGCTCACCCGTCCGATCACCCCACGCCGCACCGTCACCTTCGGCGCCGCCTGCCGCGACTGCCCACTACGGCCACGGTGCACCACCCGAGCAGACGGCCGCGCGTTGGTCCTGCACGAACACGAAGCCTTGCTGCGCGCAGCGCGCCGACAAGCCGAGACGCCGCAGTTCCAGAGCGTCTACCGCCAACACCGGCCCATGGTCGAACGCTCCATCGCCTGGCTGGTCCGCGGGAACCGCAAGCTGCGCTACCGCAACGTCACCCGCAATGACCACTGGCTGCACCACCGCGCCGCCGCGCTCAACCTGCGCCGCCTCACCGTCCTCGGCCTGCACCACAACGGCACCACATGGGCCCTGACCTGAGCCAGCCCTCGCCCCAGCCCCTTGCCCACAACCGTCAACCGAGCCGACACTGATCGATGACGCGCCGGGCAAGCTCGCTATCCAACCACGGTTGAAACCCGCGGCCAGACCGCCTTGAGACACCCGACGCGTCCACCATGTTCCAAGTCCCCGCTACACGCCGTTATTCAGGACACTCCTAGCCGGCCTACTGCGTTTGCTGCCCGGACTGCTCCGGCGAGCTACCACCTATGCGCACGCGGCGGCGAGCCCGGAGGGCTGGGCACTGCTTGCTGACATCTACGGTGTCGCCTACTACCTGGCCGCCCGGCACCGCTGGATGGATCTCGTTGACCTTGCTCCCACCCGCCAAGCCTGGGCCGCCGATCAGCAACCACTGCTGAGCGCTACTGCCGCCGTGCAACGTGCTGGCACCTTCCTCAACAGCGGTGACTTCACCGGCGGGCTCGCCGTGGTGGACAAGGCCATCGTGGCCGTCG
>NZ_DASUHS010000102.1:0-13417 GCF_036273375.1 Mycobacterium sp.
ATTGGCCGCTATGTTCGCACCCAGGGCCCGGCGCCACCGAGAACGGCTCAGCGCGGGAAGAATAAGGTAATCCTTGGACATCTGCCGCGCGATTTTCGTGATGGCCGCGCGTGATTGTGCGCGTTTTTGTTCTTTGGTCTGGGCGCGGACCTGCGCGGCATGGGCGCCGTGTCGGGCGATGCCCCATTCGAATCCGATTGCCAACACTAGGTTGCGTAGCGGCTGCATCAGGTAACGCGGCTGCCACGGCTGATCACGGGTCACCCGCATCACGCCGAATCCCAGGTCGTCATCCATATCCAGGACGTTGGTGAACACGTGGTGGCGGTAGTTGTGAGAATATCGCCATTGCGACGACAATCCGGCCATGTCCCATTCCCAAGTGGTGGAATGTATTTCGGGATCGTTCATCCAATCCCACTGGCCATGGCCCACGTTGTGCCCGATCTCCATGTTCTCGACGCATTTGCCGAAGGCCAGTGCCGCGGTCCCCACGACCCATCCCGCCTTCGAGCGGCTGACGGCGATGAGCAATCGCGCACTGACTTCCAGGGCGCGTTGGAAAGCGATCGTGCGGCGGATATAGGTGGCATCATGCGCGCCGAGGGAGTCTTCGATATCGCGGCGGATCGTGTCGAGCTCAGCGCCCAGTGCTTCCATATCACTCTCGCTCAAATGCGCATACTGCGCGACGTCGGTAATGGCCACAAATTCCTCGGTTGGATTGGCAGAGCCCACTCAGGCCGCGACTCATGAATGGAAAACTTGGGGGACGGTTCCTCGCTGCTTGGGAACCTGGGCCTGCGGCGGAAACGCCTTAGCTGCGTGCGATGACCGACCGCGTCTCGATTTCGGCCTCGAGTCTCCGCGCAGAAAACCTGCTCACCTGATACCCGGCGTGGGTCGAAAGAAACCCAGCGCTGTGCATCCAACGGGATCGGTTGTGCAGATGGCTCGAAGTCCCCACCAGCCTCACGCGCCGGAGTTCGCCGACCTCAGCCGAATCCTCTGATCTGTCAGATACCGAAACACGTTGAACCACAGAACATTCAACAAAAAGTCATTGATTGACACAGCAGGATCACTTCCCCGGAAATCGAGATCTGTCAAAACCTGCAGACATAAGCGTGAGCATCCCCACCACCAACACTGTGCGCGGGCTGGGCTCGCTGCGGTCTTGTTCGATGAGGATGACGTCGCTGAACTGCGCAAGACGATGGAAGGTCTGCGCATCGGCGAGTCAAATATCCACTGGCACACAACAGCAGCACCCGGCTCCGGGCGAGTTCGAAGCCGTGTCGCAGCTCCCAGTCACCCGGTGCAAGATGCTCGACAGATGCAGTGCAGACGGTCGACGAGGTGCCGTGAGCTATTCGTAACTTCCCTCCACATACCAGCGTCGCCGGCGATAGCACAGCAGCAGCGCACGCTCACTCTCCAGCAACACCTGGGCGCGGGCGGTGCGCCCCTTACTCAATTCGGGATCCCACCATCGCTCGTCGACCGGCCAGGGCCCGGACCACCAGCACAGCCGCTCGTCGCGGCCGTGGGCGATCATGCGCGCGGGGTCGGCGGAGAACAGCCCCCGGATGGTCACCCGTATCGGGTTCCCTTGGGCGTCAAGCAGTTCCACCGGGTCGTCAAGCAGGACCGCCGGTGACGGTTCGGGCAGCCGGCCGGGCCACGGCGGATCGGGATCGGCCCGAGGTATCGGCTCGTCGCCGAGCGGGACCAGCGTGATGCGCTCGGCCGGACCGCGCCCGCCGGACAGCACCGGCACTCGCACCGCCTCCGGGCCGAGCAGACCCTGCACCCGCACCAGCGCCCGGCGAGCCCGCAGCCTGTCCTCCTCGCCCAGGCCCCCCCAGAGCGGCAACTGCAGCGCCTCGGCGGAGACCACCTCCACCGCCTTGAGCCGCAACAGCGTCACCGCGGCGGTGGGACGGGGATTGCGCGCGGTGCGGCTGCTCAACCATCCGTCGAGCTGCCAGCGCACCCGATCGGCGGTGGCGTCCTCGGTCAACGGCTCGGCGCACCGCCACACCCGGTGCAGTTCTTCGCCGTTGGCGGTGACGGCGTGGATGGCCAGCCGGGTGCATCCCACGCCGGCGGCCATCAGCGTCTGATGCAGCCGGCCGGCCAGTGAGCGACCGGCGAACGCCGCGGCATCGACCCGGTCGATCGGCGGGTCGCAGTCCAGCACGGCCTCGAGTTCGGCCGGCGGCTCCCGGCCCGACGGCGGCCGTTCGGGTTCGCCGCGGGCCAACCGGTGCGCGGTCACCCCGTCGGCGCCGAACCGGGAAGCCACGTCGCTGCGCGACAGCGCGGCGAACTGCCCGATGGTGCGAATCCCCATCCGCCACAACAGGTCCGTCAGCTCTTCGCGGCCGGCGCCGGACAGGCTCGGCTCGGTGGCAAGTTGGCGGATGGACAGCACCGACAAAAACCTCGCGTCACCCCCCGGCTCGACGACACGGCCCGCCCGCGCCGCGAAGACCGCGGTGGACAACTGGTCGGCGACCCCGGCCTGGCACTCGGCGCCGGCCGAGGCCACCGCATCGATCAGCCGTTCGGCGGCGATGGCCTCGGACCCGAAATAGCGGGCCGCCCCGCGCACCGGCAATACCAGGAGGCCGGGCCGCAGCACCTCGGCGCGGGGCACCAGGTCGTCCACCGCCGCGATCACCGCTTCGAAAAAGCGGGCGTCGCGGTCCGCGTCGGCGGCGGTGACGTGCAGTTGCGGGCATCGGGCCGCCGCCTCCCGGCGTCGCAGCCCCCGCCGCACCCCCGCCGCGCGGGCGGCCGACGAGCAGGCGATCACCCGATTGGCCAGCGTGACCGCGATCGGGGCGGTCGCGGACAGACCCGCGGCCGTCGCCGCCGCGACGGCGGGCCAATCCATGCACCAGATCGCCAAAACCCTTGAGCCAGAAGGGCCAGAAAGACCAGCCACGGGGCTTACCCGGCTCGCGCTGGGGTCATCACCCGTCGTCCCGCGCACGTCCCGCTGACCTGCAGCCGCACCTTGTCGATCCGGCCGAATCCGGGACGGCCGTCTGCGGTGATCTCATAACCACAGACCCGGGCGGCAAGGCGCGTCGGTGCCCCCTGCCAATCGCCGCCGGTGACCAACAGGGTGCAGCCTTTGTTCCGGGCGCGGGCCACCACCGCCCGCGCCCGGGTGGGCGGCACCTGGCGCCCGCCCAGCCCCAGGACCACCAGATCCATGCCGTCGACGAGTACCGCGGCCACCTCCACCGGATCGGTGCCGGGATCCGGTATCACCGCGAGCCGGCTCAGATCCGCCCCCATCTCCGCGGCGGCCAGCAGCCCGATGTCCGGCTGGCCGACGATTGCGGCGTTGCCGCCGGCCGCCGTGACGGCGGCCACCATGCTCAACAGCAGCGACCGGGCACCCGAGAGCACCGCTACCGTCCCCCGCGGCACCGGCGCGGGCAGCAGTTCGGCCAGCCAGGGCGGGAGTGCCAACTGGGATTCCGAGTTCGGTAGCAGGTCCTCGGCGGGCGCGGCGGCGGCCGGCGCGGCCTTCTTCCCGGAGATGCCCGCCATCCGCCGACGAAGCGATTCCAGCTGCTCAGCACGGGTTTCCTGGTGGCGACTGGAGGCAAAAGCCGCGGTCATCACAGCCTCCTATCACCAGCTTCCGAGGAATTTATTCGAATGTATGTTCGATACATTTCGAAGTAAACACCCGCCCTCTGACAACCGTCAAGCGACGTGAGGGACACGACCTCGGGCCCTGCGGGCGTCGCCGCATAGCCACAGTCGAGTCACCAGGCTCAAGAGCCGTTCGCAATGCTTCGCCCAGAACTCGCACGCACTGCGGTGCTACCGGCAAACTCCTACCAGTTCGTGAAAATGAAGTGGTTGATCATCAGCGCACCAACCACGTTCAAAGTCAGCCACCAGCGGTGCGAGGAGCGCGGCAGCAGCGCAGGGGCAGCGGTCAACCACACCGTAAAAGGCAGCCAAATGCGTTCAGTTTCGGCCTTACTCAGCATGGACAAGTCGGCGCACAGGATCGCGAGAAAAGCCGCGAGGACTACTACGTGAATACCCGAGCGCCTGCGGATCGCACCCAAGTCGAACACTTTACTGACACCGGCCACGCCGCCGAGACCGATCGCGCACACCACCGATGCCAGATTGGCCCAGCCCCAGTATTGGAACGGCCGGTCGCTGGCGATTCCCTGCCAATACCGTTGCTGCACCAGCGTGTACCCCTCAAACCACCAGAACCCCGCCCACGCGAACACCAACACGATCACCAGCCCCGTAGCGGCCACAACGCCACCGGCCGTCCACGCCGCGCGTTGCCGTTGCGTGGTGGCAAGTACGGCCGCCGCCGGTAAAGCCATCAACACCAGGCCGTAGTTCAAGAAGATCGCCCAGCCCAGCAAAAATCCGGAACCGGCCGCAGCCGCCCAGGGGGCGCGCACACGCTCGGTGACGGACAAGGCCAGTGTCGCGATGCCCCATGCGGCGACACCGGCGAAGTACCCATCGGCGGACACCGCTATCCAGACAGCGGTGGGCGCAACCGCGACAAACGGTGCGGCCAAACGCGCGGTGGACTCGCCGTTGACGGCGCGCAACGTGACGACGATCGCGGCGGCCGCACTCGACCCGACCACCAGGCACAGCGTCGCTGCCCATGCGCCGCCGCCCAGACCGATGCGGTCGAGCCACACGAACGTCAGCAGAGCTCCGGGTGGATGCCCCGAGACATGAGTGATCCACGAGTCGGGCTGAAAGTCGGGAATGCGGCGCGCAAAAGTGCGCAGCGCCGTCGCGACGTCGGTGATGCCGGGCACTTGCCGGAGATACTCGTGTTGAGTGGTCAATCGGCCCGCGAAGCCATCGTGCCAGCCATCGATCATCGCCAACGAAAACGCCCAGGCACACGACGTCACCCAGGTCACGACCGTCAGCATTGGCCAGCGCAATCGTTGCGCCACTATCGGGCCCCATAGCACGGTGGCAGTGCCAATCAGGATCGCCAGCGGGGTTCCCCACCCGACGTGCGTTTTCCACCAGCCGAAAACCGGTGCAGTTTCCGCGTATTGGTGAATTCGTTTGGCATCGGCATGAATCAGCGGCATGACGACGCCGGCATGCAGGTGCGGCACCACGAAAGCGGCCGTTACCAGCAGGACCGCCGCCGCCGCTGCGACGGCCTCGCCGCGGACTCTTCCGCCTCTCGATTGCTGGGGCTTTCCCAATGACATCAACTCCCCGAGCATTGCCTGCCATCGAGCGGCTCCAGCGTGCCGCTCCCAGGCAACAGACACGGCGCGAAGGCGATCAGGATGTCCTCACATTGTCGTAGCTGAGTGGGCAATTCTCGGGGTCGGTTTCGCCGCCTATCGCGGTCTCTCGCCGCCGCGCCCTACTCAGCGAGCAGACCAGGAAGTAGGCAGCTATCACTACGCGGGCACTAGTGGCTTGGTCAGATTCGCCACTATCCGCTGGTTAAAGGTGTGGATATCGGTGACGGCGAGCCCGGCCTGCGTGGCCACAACCGCGGCGCTGTCGATGCCGACCCAAGCCCACCGAAACCACGGCCCTACGGCGTCCGCTGACTCCAAACGCACCCATCCGGTCCGCACACCGCCGGCATCGGGTTCGAATTCGGCAATGCAGCATCCGCCGGGCGCCAACAGTTGGGCCGCTCGGGTGAGGATGCGCACCGGGTCACCGTCCAGTCCGATGGTGCCGTCGGCCAGCAGGACCGTCTGCCAGTACCCGGTCTGCGGAAGCGGCGCGAATACGTCGCCATGCACAACCGGCGCCCCGCGCAGGCGCGCGAGTCGGATCGCCGTAGCCGACTGGTCCACGCCCAATGCCGGGATACCGCGCCGGCTCAGCATCTCAATCAAACGACCTGGCCCGCAACCTAATTCGATCGTAGGACCAACACACATGTCCACCACGGAACCGTCGAAGGACTCGTCAGCTTCGCGCCCGCCCAGCCAACGCGCCACGGGCAAAATACACGCCTGCCCGTCGTCGCGACGGATCCAGCATCGCTGGCCGTCCAACGCCCGCTCATAAAGCGCTCCCAGCATCCCACCACCCACCTCACGCTGCACTTTCACCGGTCGCCGCCAGCGCACGCCGGCGGCGTTGCATCCCATACCCCGGGATCACGTCACTTACACCAGCAAAGGGACAGAAGGCTTGCAAACGCTTGACCCGCAGCATTGCGGGTACTGCGACAGCGGTGAACACACAACGTCTGCTGGCGGTCGTTGCCATAGTGACAACGGTGACGCTGACGGGATGCGCCCACGGCGGAATTTCGGCCGGTTCGTCCTCGTCGGCCGTGTCTACAACCGGCATCGCGCGTTCCGGGGTGCCCACCGAGGGCACCAGACCGCCGGCCGCCGGCCTGCCGCCGGCGGCTGAGCCGCAAACCGCGCCGGCGCCCGCCGCGCCGCCGCCCGGGCAACTGGTGCCGGTCGGGGCGGGCGCCGAAGGCGTCGTCGTCGACGACGTGACCCGGACCGTGGCCGTGGCCACCCGCAGCCCGGATGCGCTCGTGCTGCTGAACGCCGATAGTGCGGCGATCACCGCGCGCATCCCGCTACCGGGCTCGGTGCGTCACGTCGAGCTCAATGCGCCCGGCGGGCCGCTACTGGTGCCGGTGGAAACCGCCAACGCGCTGATCCGGGTCGACTTGCCCCAAGGGGGTGTGACCCGACCCATCGTCACCGGTACCTCCCCGCATGACGCGGCGGCCGCCAACGGCACCGTCATGGTCAGCAACGAACTCGGCGGCACGGTGACCGCGCTGCGCGGCGAGCAGATCATCAAAGTCTTCACCGACGCAGTGCAGCCCGCGGGGATGGCCGCTGTCGGCACCACCATCGGCATGATCGACGCCCGGGCAAATACGCTCACCGTTTACGACGCCGACAAGCTGAGCATCATCGGCTCGACCCAAGCCGGCGCCGGCCCCACCCATCTGGTCGCCGACCGCCACGACCGCATGATCGCCACCGACACTCGCGGCGATGCCATCCGGCTATTCAGCCCGCTACCAAGCCCCAAGCAAGTGACCAGCATCGCCCAGCCCGGCGGCCCATACGGTATCGCCTACGACCGGGCCCGCGACCGGCTCTGGGTGGCTTCCTCGGGAACCAACGAGGTGATCGGATACGACATGAGCCAGCAGAATCCCCGCGAAATCCAGCGATTCCCTACGGCGCAGAATCCCTACAGCCTGGGGGTCGACGCATCCACGGGCCGGCTATTCGTCGCAGGCGCCGCTACCGGCGTCGTCCAAATCATCAACACCGCATCGTGACGATGTGCCATCGCCGCGGTGTGGCCGCCATGGGCGCCGCGCCGGCCACTGGCAGACTCGCACAGTTACCGCCCGCGTGCCGGCAACACAATTACGGCCATCGGTCGAAGCCGGCCGGCTACTCCCATTCGATGGTGCCGGGTGGTTTGCTGGTGATGTCCAGCACCACGCGGTTGACCTCGGCCACCTCGTTGGTGATGCGGGTCGAGATGCGCTCCAGCACCTCGTAGGGCACCCGGGTCCAGTCGGCGGTCATGGCGTCCTCACTGGTCACCGGCCGCAGCACGATCGGGTGGCCGTAGGTGCGGTTGTCGCCCTGCACACCGACCGATCGGACGTCGCCCAGCAGCACCACCGGACACTGCCAGATCAGGGTGTCCAGGCCCGCCGCGGTCAGCTCCTCGCGTGCGATCGAATCCGCACGCCGCAGGGTGTCCAACCGCGGCGCGGTGACCTCGCCGACGATCCGGATTCCCAGGCCGGGTCCCGGGAAGGGTTGGCGCGCAACAATTTCCTCCGGCAGGCCCAGCTCGCGCCCGACGGCGCGCACTTCGTCCTTGAACAACAGCCGCAACGGCTCGACGAGTTTGAACTTCAGGTCGCCGGGCAAACCGCCAACGTTGTGGTGGCTCTTGATGTTCGCGGTGCCGCTGCCGCCGCCGGACTCCACCACGTCCGGATACAGCGTGCCCTGCACCAGGAACTCAACGTCGGAATCCCCGTGCGCGCCACTGTCTTGCACGATGTCTAGCACCGCGCCCTCGAAGGCCCGGATGAACTGGCGGCCGATGATCTTGCGCTTGCCTTCGGGATTGGTCACTCCCGCGAGCGCCTCCAGGAAGGTGTCGGCCGCATCGACGGTGACCAGCTTGGCGCCGGTGGCGGCCACGAAGTCGCGTTGCACCTGTGTGCGCTCCCCGGCCCGAAGGAGCCCGTGGTCGACGAAGACACAGGTCAACCGGTCACCGATGGCCCGTTGTACCAGCGCGGCGGCCACGGCGGAATCCACGCCCCCGGACAACCCGCAAATCGCCCGACCGTCACCGATCTGGGCGCGCACCTGCTCGATCAGCACACCGGCGATGTTTGCGGGGGTCCAGTCCGCGCCCAGCCCGGCGAAGTCGTGCAGGAATCGGCTGAGCACCTGCTGCCCGTGCGGGGTGTGCATGACCTCGGGGTGGTACTGCACGCCCGCAAGGCGCCGCTGCCGGTTCTCGAAGCCGGCCACCGAGGCACCGGAACTGCGGGCCACCACTTCGAACCCGTCCGGTGCGGCCGTGACCGCATCGCCATGGCTCATCCACACCGGTTGCGAACTCGGTAACCCCGAATGCAGTGCGCCGCCAAGGACTTTCAGCTCCGTACGACCGTATTCGCTGGTGCCGGTGTGCGCGACGGTTCCGCCCAGCGCCTGCGCCATGGCCTGAAACCCGTAACAGATGCCGAACACCGGAACCCCGAGATCGAACAGCGCCGGATCGAGCTGGGGAGCGCCGTCGGCGTAGACACTGGACGGCCCCCCGGAGAGCACCAACGCCAGCGGGTCGCGGGCCTTGATCTCCTCGACCGTGGTGGTGTGCGGGATGACCTCGGAGAACACCCGCGCCTCGCGGACGCGGCGGGCGATCAGCTGCGCATACTGCGCACCGAAGTCCACGACGAGCACCGGTCGAGCCGGCGATCCGGACGCATCGGACACCTCGATTTCAGGGGTTTCAGTGGGGTCGGCCACGCACGCGAGTCTAGTGGCTGCCTGCGTCGTCTCCGCCCGGCGCGGCCTAGAGCGCGAACGCGGTGCGCAGGGCGCCGACGGCAGCCGCGTCGCCGTTGAACTCGATTCGCCGCAGGGCGGCGGTGCGCTCGCCATCGTCGGCCCCCAGTCGGGCGGTGACGAGGTCGGCCGCGCTGGCGGCCAGAATCACCGTGGGCTCGCCGCGGGCCGCGCCGAGACGGCCTTGCGTTACGGCGAATTCGAAACGGCGACCGTCGATCTCGACGCGGTACGTCGCCTCCACGCCCGCCGCGCCACCGGAGTTGAAGCCGAGCAGTATGCCGGCAAGAAACCCGTTGAGCGGTGATACCGGCGCATCGCCGATCGGGTCCAGGTGGTCCACCCCGAACCACGCGAGGCCCTGCAGGATGGGCAGCACCCGCTGCCAACCCAGGTCACTGAGCGTGTAGACGGTGCGACCGATCGGTGCCGGTAGGTCGCACCGATCGACGAGCCCGGCGTCCTGCAGCTCCTTGAGCCTCTCGGCGAGCAGATTGGTTGCTATACCGGGCAGTTCGGCCCGCAGGTCACTGTAGCGACGGGCTCCGCCGACCAGCTCGCGCAGGATCAGCAATGTCCACCGCTCGCCCAAAACATCGAGGCCGCGCGCGATCGGGCAGTTCTGGTTGTAGTTCCTGCGGGACGCCACCAGGCCAGCCTACCTGGCGATAGATATTTTATTCAACTTATTACTTGATTTATTTGTCTACATTATTTACTGTCTTGTCCATGCGCACCGACCCAGCGTTCCGGAATCACCCCATCGCCGCGCTCGCCGTCATTTGCCTCGGCGTCTTCGTCATCAGCGTCGACGCCACCATCGTCAACGTCGCGCTGCCCACGCTGTCGCGTGAACTCGGTGCCGACACCGCACAACTGCAATGGATCGTCGACGCCTACACCCTGGTGATGTCCGGGCTGCTGCTCTCGGCGGGCAGCCTGTCCGACCGGTACGGCAGGCGGGGTTACCTGAGTTCCGGGCTGGCACTGTTCGCCGTCACTTCCGCGGTTGCGGCGCAGGTGAATTCAGCGGACGCGTTGATCGCCGCGCGCGCGGCCATGGGGGTGGGTGCCGCGGTGATCTTCCCGACCACCCTGGGACTGATCACCAATATCTTCACCGACCCGGTACCGCGCGCCAAGGCGATCGGACTGTGGGCGGCCATGGTCGGTGTCGGGGTGGCCGTGGGGCCGATCAGCGGCGGCTGGCTGCTCGAACACTTCTGGTGGGGCTCGATATTCATGGTGAACATTCCGATCGCGGCACTGGCCATCATCGGCGGTGCGTTGTTCGTGCCGACCTCGCGCGACCCTGCGGCGCCACGCGTCGACGTGCCCGGCCTCATCCTGTCCGCAACCGGGATCACGACGTTGGTCTACACGGTCATCGAGGCGCCCACCTGGGGGTGGACCGACGGCCGCACCGCGGCCGGATTCGCACTCGCCACAACGGTTCTCGCCGCGTTTTCGCGCTGGGAACGGCGCACTACCCATCCGATGCTCGACGTCTCGGTGTTCTTCAACCGCCGGTTCTCGGGCGGCAGCCTGGCGGTGACCGCCGGGTTCCTCACCCTGTTCGGTTTCATCTTCGTCATCACCCAGTATTTCCAATTCATCAAGGACTACACCGCGTTTCAGGCCGGCGTGCGCTTGCTACCGGTCGCCGCCTCGATCGCGCTCGCTAGCATCCTGGGGCCCCGGCTGGTCGAACGCGTCGGCACCACTGCCGTCGTCGTCGCGGGTCTTGCCGTATTCGCGGCCGGCCTGGCCTGGGCGTCCACCGCCGACGGCGCCACGCCGTACATCCAGATCGCCACACAGATGCTGCTGCTCGGTGGCGGCCTCGGCCTGACCTTTTCGCCGGCCACGGAGGCGATCATGGGATCGTTGCCCGTCGACAAGGCCGGTGTGGGTTCGGCCGTCAACGACACGACACGCGAACTGGGCGGCACCCTCGGCGTCGCCATCGCGGGCAGCATCTTCGCATCCGTGTACTCCGGGCACCTCGGCACGTCCGCGCTGACGGGATTGCCCGCCGATGCGATGCGCCACTCGATGGCTTTGGCGCACACAGTGATTCAGCGGCTGCCCGCACAGCAAGCCGGACATGTGCGCGCCGCCGTCGATCGCGCATTCCTGGACGGGCTACAGGTCAGCTCGCTGGTGTGCGCGGGCATCGCGCTGGGCGCGGCGATCGTCGTCGGCTGGCTTCTCCCAGCCAGGGAACCGGCGCGTCAACAGGAAAGGACACTCCGATGAGCACCGCACCACAAGGCAGCACCTACGTCTTGGGCCACGCCGACGCGGAGGTGCAGCGGCTCCTCCTGCAAGGACGGCTATACGACCACTACACGGAGCACGCGCTGCGACTCGCCGGGCTGCGGCCGGGCATGCGGGTGCTCGATATCGGGTCCGGGCCTGGCGACGTGTCGTTTGTCGCCGCGCGGTTGGTCGGTCCGACGGGGACCGTTCTGGGCGTCGACGCCGCGCCCGCGATGGTCGAGCTCGCCCGTGCCCGTGCGCACGAAAAGGGTTTGTCAACAGTGCATTTCATCCTGGACGCCGTCGACTCGATCGTGCTGGATGAACCGGTGGACGCGGTAGTCGGCCGTTTGATCTTGATGCATTTACCAGACCCCGCCGCCACGCTGCGGCACCTCGCTAACTTCGTGCGTCCCGGAGGGGTTGTCGCGTTCTCCGAGAACGACATCACGGCGACCCGCAGCATCCCGGACATACCGCTGTTCGGGCAGGTGACGGCGGGGATCGTGCGAGCGTTCGAGACCATGGGACTCAGCGCTGCGTTCGGCAACACACTGCACAGCGTCTTCACCGACGCAGGCCTGGGCGTCCCGCGCCTCACCCAGGGCACGCCGATCGGTACCGCCGCCGACACCGACCTGTTGGCCTACGCCGCCCAAGTCTGGCGACTGGTGTCCCCCGTCGCGGAACAAGGAGACTTCGCCATCGACGAGCTCGCCGACATCGATGAGTTCGTGCCACGATTTCATCAGGAGGCGCTGGCGGCCAACGCCATCTTCACGATGCCCTCCCTCATCACCGCATGGGCAGAGGTCCAGAAATGAATGACACGATCCAGGACCAGTACTCGACCGGCTTGTCGCGCAACAACATCGAGCGGGCGCTGATCTCCGCCGGCAAGGACCTCGACCACCTCACCCCGGCCGACCTGGCCCTGTTGGAGGACTTCCACACCATGGGCCGCTATGCCACCACGCAGCTGGTGGACCTGGCGCAGATCACAAGCGAGAGTGCGGTCCTCGACGCCGGCAGCGGGGTCGGCGGCACCGCCCGCTACATCGCCGACCGCTACGGCTGCCGGGTCACCGCCGTGGATCTCACCGGCGAATACTGCGAAACCAACCGTTGGCTCAATCGGCTCGTCGGGCTCGATGACCTGATCTCTGTTCATCAGGCGGACGTGACCGAACTACCTTTGGCCGACGGCACTTTCGACGTCGCGATCAGCCAACACGTCCAGATGAACGTAGCCGACAAGGCGCGCCTGTACTCCGAAACGCGCCGAGTACTCAAAGACGGTGGGCTACTAGCGATGTGGGACCTGGCGATTGGCGATCACCGCGAACTTGACTATCCGATGCCGTGGGCCGATCACCCCGCGCGCAGCCACCTGGCCACCCCCGATGAATTGCGCGCCGTCGTGGAGACCGCCGGGTTTGCGATCGAACACTGGAACGACCTTACCGACCAGGCGGCCGCGCTCATGCAAGCTATGCTGGACCAGCCCGCCAACCCACTGGGCCTGCACGCCTTCGTCGCTGATTTCCGGCGAAAATTCGGACACCTCACCCGCGCCCTGGACGCCGGACGCTTGCGGGCAATCCGGGGTGTGGCGCGCGCGACCGGTGGATGCTGAACTTTATGCAGCCCAGGGAGTTTGAGCTTCAATACATTGCCGATAGTGACGGGTTCCGGTAAGCAAGCTAGTTGGTTGTGGGTGGTAATTGAGGTTGGAACGGTGCGTACCACCACCAGTCGGCGCGCTCGCCGGTAGGCCCCGGGCAGGGCGCCACCGCGGGCGGGGGTCGAGTTGGTGGGCGCGCCAACGATCCCGGGCTCAGTAATCGGCCGGTGTTGTCGGTGACGCTGAGTGCGTCGGCGGGGCCGGTGATGGTGATGAGGCCCCGGTGGTGCAACCGGTGATGATAAGGGCAGACCAGCACCAGGTTGGCCAACTCCGTGGAGCCGCCGTCTTCCCAGTGCCGAATGTGATGGGCGTGCAGACCACGGGTGGCACCACAGCCAGGAACCGCGCACATGCGGTCGCGATGCTC
>NZ_DASUHS010000103.1:0-79829 GCF_036273375.1 Mycobacterium sp.
GGGCGATTCACGAAATGCTGTTCGGCTCGGCCATGGACGTGATCGACCGCTACCTGCCCGACAAACACAAGCACGCAGTCATGCGCGGGATGCTGGCATTTCTGGCCGTCAACTCGACCTACCGCGGCCCGTACACACCGGGCAGCGCAACCTGTTTGGCTTTTGCCCTGGCGGTGCCCGACGACAGCACCGCGATGATGACCAAGCTGAAGGGTGGCATCGGCGCGCTCACCGAACACCTGCGTGAGCTCTTCATTGCCCACGGCGGCCAGATCCGGTTCCGCACCAGGGCCGAGGAGATCCTCGTCGACCAAGGCAAAGTGACCGGCGTGCGGCTGCGGGACGGGTCGGCGATCTCGGCGCCGATCGTGGTGTCCAACCTGTCGCCCGACATCACGCTCACCGAACTGATCGCTCCCGAACACATTCCGGCACAGGTGGTCTCGCGCGTCTCCGGCCGCGACCACCGGGCGTCGTTCGTCCAGATCCACTTCGCCCTCGATGGGCTGCCCGAGTTCGCCCCGCCGTACGAGTTCCTCAACGAGGAGGGCATGCAGCAGTCGGTCGGAATCTTCGGGTCACCCGAATCCCAACAGCTGCACTGGGAGAACTGCCGGCGGGGCATCGTTCCGGACAACCCGTCGATGGGAATGCAGATCCCATCGGTGCACGACCCCGCCATGGCGCCGCCCGGCAAGCACGCAGCGAGCGCGTTCGCCTACGCCTTCCCGGTCGAGGTCAGCCGCGACCAGCACGGGCATCTCAAAAACGAGATGGCGCAACGGGTTATCGACAAGGTCACTCGACTGGCGCCGAACTTCAGGGACATCGTCATACGCCACATCACATTCGCGCCCTACCACATGAACACCATGTTCGGAGCGCCCTCGGGCGACTTCTGCCACGGGCTGCTGCACCCCGACCTGATGGGTCCCAACCGGCCCGGCCCAAAAGGCTTCCTCGATATGCCCATCGGGATCGGCGGCCTGTATCTCGCCGGCGCCGGATGCCATGGCGGACCGGGCATCACTTTCACTCCCGGCTACAACGCCGCCTATCAGGTGCTCGACGACGCGTCGTGAGCCGGGCGCATCAGCCGCCGAACATCCCGGTGAGCTGCGCTTGTGCGGTCGCGGCCCCGCCGATCGTCTGCGCCGCCTGAACACCGGCCAGACCGGAGGGCAGCTGATAGTCGTTGGGCAGCTGGTAGAGGGTGAACCGGTAATGGTGTATGCCGGTTCCCGCCGGGGGACAGGGACCCTTGTACGCGGGTTGGCCGGCCGTGTTGGGCAGTGCGGTCGCCCCGGCCGGAGTCTGACCATCGGCGGTGCTGCCGGAACCGGGGGAGATTCCGATGACGACCCAGTGGATGTAGAGGCCGTTGACGGCATCGGGGTCGTCGACAACCAGGGCGCCACCCAAGGGCGCCGACCACGCCAACGGCGGTGCGATGTTGGCGCCTTTGCAGGTGTACTGCACCGGAATCGGCTCACCGTCGGCGAAAGCCAGGCTGCTGATCGTCAACGGTCCGTCCGCGGGCGCTTTCGGCGCCGTGCGGCCAAGCGTGGTGATCTTCGGCGTCGATGGGGTCGTCGGGTGGCTATCACCTTGGCCGCCGCAGCCGGCCAGGCCAGGCGCGATCGCCAGCGCTCCGATGATCGCCGCGATTCGGTGAAGCTTGCCCGCCGGCGTCGATTCCATAACAACAGTTTGACTCGCCCGCCCGCGGTCGGGAAGGACCCGATTTTCACCCGGGCACGTTGAACTTACTTGCCCCGCTTCTCCACTTCGAGCACCCGTTTGCGCAGTCCCTCAGTGGCCGTGTCCATCAGGCTCTTGGCCCCCTTCTTGACCAGGAATCCGGGCACGGGGGCCACCAGGTCGACGGTGAGTTCGAAGCGGACCCGAGTGGAGTCGCCTTCGGGCGTCAGCGTGTACCGACCCTCCTGCGCGCGTTGCTGTTTGGCGCTGACCAGGGTCCAGCCCACGCCGTCGTCGTGGACGGTGTATGCCAGCTCCTGTTCGTCGCTGACGCCGACGAGTTTGACGACCTGTCTGGATCTGGTCGGGTGGTTCTGGTCGTCGCGCTCGAGCACTTCGACCTCCTTGTGCGCCGACGACCACTCGGTCAACGACTCGATGTCGAACAACACATCCAAGATTTCGTCGGGCGTCGCCTCGATGACGACTTCGCGGGAATCGGTGATAGCCATGTCAGGGAGATAGCCGGTGCGGTGCGGCGCGAAACCGGCGCGTCAGGGAGTCGGTCGAGCACCAAGCACAGCGAGCCGGGGGAGGACGACGTCGCGCCATCCCGGCCCCATGCGCTCGAACGCCTGCGCCATGCGGTTGTCGTCGAGGTCAAAGCCGCTGTGTTCCAAGAACACTCGCGTGCCATTCCCTTCGGCTTCCAGCCGCCAGGTCAGTGTCCAGGCGGCGGTGAACGTGTAGGCGAACAGGTGCGGCGGGTCGACCTCGAGCACTGTGCACGGCTGCTTGCCATAGCCCGGCATGGCGAGAGTGAACTGATGGCCCACCACCGCGGCCACCTGGCCCTCGGCCCACCACAGCTTCAGCAGCACGGGTTCGGTCAGGAATCGCCACACCGTAGCCGGTGGCGCCGCCACGAATTGGTCCACCCGGATCGTCGCGAACCGTGACGTTTCGGTCATTTCAGCTCCTCGGCGAGCTTGGCCAGTCGGGCACGCCAGAACTTCTCGAAGGGATGCAGCCAGTCGCCGAGCTCCGCCAACGGTTCCGCGGTCAAGCGGTAGATGCGATGACGTCCGCGCGGCTGGTCGGCAACCAGACCCGCCTCGCGCAGCACCTTGAGGTGCTCGGCGACCGCCGGCCGGCTGAGCTCGAACCGTTCGCTGAGTTCCCCTGCAGAATGCGGTTGGTCGAACAGGATCTGCAGCAGTTCGCGCCGCACGGGGTGGGCCAAGGCGAGAAAGACACGATCGACGTTAGCCACATCCAGCAGCATATGTCGGATATTCCCGACATGTCAACTATTTCCGACATAATGTCCGACCGAATGCGTACTGGGCCGAAGCCGGGGCGGCTACCTTGCTGGTGTGCATCTCGCCTGGGAACGGCTGACCGGCAGCGTGCATCGCTGCCGGCTCCCGTTCTGCGACGTAACCATCGGGCTGGTGCGGGGCCGCACCGGCGCGCTGCTCGTCGACTCCGGGACCACGCTCATCGAGGCCGCCGCGATCGACGCCGACGTCAGGCTGCTCGCCGGGCACCCGGTGAGCCATATCGTCTTGACGCACAAGCACTTCGACCACGTGCTGGGTTCGTCACTGTTCGTCGGGGCGCACGTGCACTGCGCGCCCGAGGTGGCCGAACACCTGTGCTCGGCTACCGATCAACTACGCGAAGACGCGTTACGTCATGGCGCCGACCCTACCGAGGTGGACGCGGCGATCGCCGCCCTGCGGCCCCCGCACAGCGGCGCTTACGACGCCGTCGTCGACCTCGGGGACCGGGCGGTGACCATCGCCTACCCAGGCCGTGGCCATACCGCGTCCGACCTGGTGGTGGTCGCCGCCGGGGCGGACGAGGGCGAGCGGGTCGTGGTGTTCACCGGTGACTTGGTGGAGGAGTCCGCCGATCCCGCGATCGACGGCGACTCCGATGTCGCGGCCTGGCCCGCGACCCTGGACCGGCTGTTAGCGGTCGGCGGCCCCGACGCGATCTACGTCCCCGGCCATGGCAACGTCGTCGATGCGGGGTTCGTCCGTCGCCAGCGGGACTGGCTGGCCCGCCGTGCAGCCGCCCCGTGATCGATACCGTATCGAAAAGTATTGTCCCCCAAGGCGTTGACGCCGCATGACGGCGCCGCCCCCCGGCAGACGAGCATCGTGAGCAACGAACGCTCCGCACCGATCATCGACCCGCCGCCGAAAAGCACTCGCAAGTACCGGGTGCGCCAACAGTTTTGGCTCGACTCCTTCGACCCCTGATTGAACTGCCGTTCCCAGGGATAGACTCACGTTCAGTGGAATCGTGTGCGAAGAGGAGCGTAAGACATGGCGATCATTGACAAGGACACGCAAGTCCGGCCATCGTTTGACGACGAGGTCGCTGCCACGCAGCAATACTTCGACGACCCGCGCTTTTCCCGCATCACGCGCCTCTTCACGGCCCGCCAGGTAGCAGAACAGCGCGGCACCATCCCCACCGACTACGCAGTCGCGCGCAACGCGGCGGCCGCGTTCTACGAGCGGCTGCGCGAGCTTTTCGCCGAGAAGAAGAGCATCACCACGTTCGGCCCGTACTCGCCCGGCCAGGCCGTCGCGATGAAGCGCATGGGTATCGAGGGGATCTACCTGGGAGGTTGGGCGACGTCGGCCAAGGGCTCCACCACCGAGGACCCCGGACCCGACCTCGCCAGCTACCCGCTGAGTCAGGTGCCCGACGACGCCGCGGTGCTGGTGCGCGCGCTGTTGACCGCCGACCGCAACCAGCAGTACCAGCGCTTGAACATGAGCGAGCAACAGCGGGCGACCGCTACGGCGTACGACTACCGGCCGTTCATCATCGCCGACGCAGACACCGGCCACGGTGGCGACCCGCACGTGCGCAACCTGATCCGCCGCTTCGTCGAGGTCGGCGTGCCGGGGTACCACATCGAGGACCAGCGCCCAGGCACCAAGAAGTGTGGCCACCAGGGCGGCAAGGTGCTCGTCCCGTCGGACGAGCAGATCAAACGGCTCAACGCCGCGCGTTTCCAGCTCGACATCATGAAGGTGCCGGGCATCATCGTCGCCCGCACCGACGCCGAGGCGGCCAACCTGCTCGACAGCCGGGCGGATGAGCGCGACCAGCCGTTCCTGCTCGGCGCCACCAACCTCAACATCCCCTCGTACAAGTCGTGTTTCCTGGCGATGGTGCGCCGCTTCTACGAGCTGGGTGCCAAAGACCTCAACGGTCACCTTCTCTATGCGCTGCCCGAAGGGGAGTACGCCGAGGCCGGCGCCTGGCTTGAGCGGCAGGGCATCCAGGGCGTGATCTCCGACGCGGTCAATACCTGGCGCGAGAACGGACAACAGTCGATCGGCGACCTGTTCGACCAGGTCGAGTCGCGGTTCGTCGCGGCCTGGGAGGCCGACGCCGGGTTGATGACCTACGGCGAGGCCGTGGCCGAGGTGCTCGAATTCGACGCAAGCGAGGGCGAGCCGGCCGACATGAACGGCGAGGAGTGGCGCGCCTTCGCGGCCCGTGCGTCCCTGTACTCCGCCAAGGCCAAGGCGAAGGAATTGGGCGTCGACCCGGGTTGGGACTGCGAACTGTCGAAGACCCCGGAGGGCTACTACCAAATCCGCGGCGGCATCCCGTACGCGATCGCCAAATCACTGGCGGCCGCGCCGTTCGCCGACATCCTCTGGATGGAGACCAAGACCGCCGACCTGGCCGACGCCAAGCAGTTCGCCGACGCCATCCACGCCGAGTTCCCCGAGCAGATGCTGGCCTACAACCTGTCGCCGTCGTTCAACTGGGACACCACCGGCATGACCGACGAGCAGATGAAACAGTTCCCCGAGGAACTGGGCAAGATGGGCTTCGTCTTCAACTTCATCACCTATGGCGGACACCAGATCGACGGCGTCGCGGCCGAGGAGTTCGCCACCTCGCTGCAACAGGACGGCATGCTGGCGCTGGCCCGCCTGCAGCGCAAGATGCGCCTGGTCGAATCGCCTTATCGCACACCACAAACCCTGGTCGGCGGACCGCGCAGCGATGCTGCGCTGACCGCCTCCTCCGGTCGCACCGCGACCACCAAGGCGATGGGCGAGGGCTCGACCCAGCACCAGCACCTGGTGCAGACCGAGGTGCCGAAGAAGCTGCTCGAGGAGTGGCTGGCGATGTGGAGCGAGAACTACAACCTCGACGAGAAACTGCGCGTGCAACTGCGACCCCGCCGGGCCGGCTCGGACGTGCTCGAACTCGGCATCTACGGAAACGACGACGAGCAACTGGCGAACGTCGTCGTCGACCCGATCAAGGACCGGCACGGCCGCAGCATCCTTCAGGTGCGCGACCAGAACACCTTCGCCGAGAAGCTACGGCAGAAGCGGCTGATGACGCTGATCCACCTCTGGCTGGTGAACCGCTTCAAAGCCGACGCGGTGATTTATGTGACGCCGACCGAGGACAACCAATATCAGACCGCGAAGATGAAATCGCACGGCATCTTCAGCGAGGTTTATCAAGAGGTCGGCGAGATCATCGTCGCGGAGGTGAACCGGCCCCGCATCGCCGAACTGCTGCAGCCCGACCGTGTCGCGCTGCGCAAGCTGATCACCAAAGAAGATTAGCCAGCGGCTCGGCCGCGGTCGTCCCGCCGAGCTATGCGGCGGCCGCTGATCGGCCCTCTCGATCCGGTGCCGCCATGCGTCGGCACGTCGCCATGCTCCCGGTACGGCCACGCCCTCACGCCGGTATTCGACCCTGCTTCGATTCGCCACCGTACGTGATGCCGAAAATTTGCCGGGCGCACAGTTGCACAAGTGTAGGATTTAGCTTGTAACAAACGTGCGCTTAGATTTAACAAATGCCCCGAAACGAGAGGAGCGCCTGATGAGGACCGCAATCAGGAAAGCGATGGCCGTGTTCGGTGGGGCGGTAGCGGTGGTTTTGACCGTTGAATTCGGTGGCACCGGCGTTAGCCCAATGGGCGGCGCATCGACGCCGGCGACGCATCCGTCACTCGGCGTCGCGACGGCGCAGGCCGGCACACCCGCGCCCGGCGTGCACCTTGCCACGCTCACCGGCTGCATTCCGGGAGCGAATTGTTAGGCCAACCACCGTTCGCAATGGCCCATCGCACCCGCGCGATGGGCCATCTTTGTCTGGCGCATCTCGGCGCCGAAATCTGTTTGCACAATCGCGCCGCGGGGTAAGAAAAAGTGGGCGGCGCGAAGTGGCGCATGTGGAGATTGGGGGATCTGATGAGATCTGGACCGAGGACGACGGTCGCACTGTTCGGCGGTGCGGCGATGCTTGTGCTGTCGGTCGCTTGCGGCGGCGGCAATAAAGGTGGCCCAAGCAGCACCACTACCACTCCGACGACCACCCCGTCGTCCAGCGTCGCGCCCTCCACTGCGCCCGGAGGCGGGGGCGGTGAACCCGGCGGTCCGAACGGCGGTGGCGGACCCAACGGCGGCGGCGGCGGGGTTCCCGGCGGCCCCACCGGCGGCGGTGGCCCCGGTGGTGGCGGGGGCGGGGTTCCCGGCGGCCCCACCGGCGGCGGCGGCCCCGGCGGGGGCGGCGGCACCATTCCCGGCGTCGGCGGCGGCGGCGGTGGACCGGGCGGCGGCGGCGGGTGCGTCGGCAACGTCTGTGGCGGTTACTGATCGCCCAATCGCGTTTTCCCAACGCTACGCAGATACGAAGACTTGTTCCCTAGCCGGTGGGGCCCGGATTACCTGGCCCCACCGGCTGAACCCTCGTCTGGGGCCTAGGGTCGAACCTGTTATCCGAGTTATGGTTCTCCGCAACTCGGATGCAAGGGGACTTCAATGTCGAAGCTCAGATTCGGATACTTCATCGCCCCGTTCCACCGCTCGGGCACCAACCCGACGCTGGCCTTGCAACGGGATCTGCACTTCGTCGAGCACCTCGACGCCCTCGGATTCGACGAAGTCTGGTTGGGCGAACACCACTCGGCCGGCAGCGAAATCATCAGTTCCCCAGAGATTTTCATAGCTGCCGCCGCCGAACGGGCGAAGCGTATCCGGTTCGGCACCGGGGTCATCTCGCTGTCATACCACAACCCGCTCTGGGTCGCCGACCGGCTGATGCTGCTGGATCACCTGACGCACGGCCGGATCATCGGCGGTGTGGGACCAGGCTCGCTGCCCAGCGACTCGTCCATGATCGGACTCACCCCGACCGACACCCGAGAGCTGCTGGAAATCAACCTCGACATCGTCGTGCGGTTGCTGGCGGGCGAGACGGTCAGCGCCAAAACCGCGACGCACCAGCTCTTCGATGCCAAGCTGCAGCTTGCCCCCTACACCGACGGCGGCATCCCGCTGTCCGTCGCCGCCGTCGCGTCACCGACGGGCGCGCGGCTGGCCGGCAAGCACGGCATCGGCCTGCTGTCCATCGGGGCGACCCTGATCGTCGAGGGTTTCGATGCGCTGGCCTACCACTGGGGGATCGTCGAGGAGCGCGCCGCGACCTTCGGCACGCAGGTCGACCGCAAGAACTGGAGCCTGGTCGGTTTGTTCCACCTCGCCGAGACCGAGAAGCAGGCCCGTGAAGAGGTCAAGTTCGGCATCGAGCCCTGGTTCCGGTACTTCCAGAAGGTTGCGGCGTTCCCGCAGATGACGATGCCGGGGGAGCAGCTCGACGAAATGATCGACGTCATCAACGAGAACGGGGCGGGCGTCATCGGCACGCCCGAGCGGGCGCGCGAACAGGTGCAGCGGTTGTGGGACCAGTCCGGCGGTTTCGGCTGCATGCTGCAGATGGGCCACGAGTGGGCCAACCCGGCCGCCACCCGGCGGTCCGCCGAATTGTTCGCCGCCGAAGTCATGCCACATTTCCAGGGGCAGGCGCAGCCCACGCTGGACGCCGCCGCGCGTGCCGGTCAGGCTCGGGAGACTTTGGCGCAGTCACAGTTGGACGCCGTGGCGCACATGACCGAGAAGTATGAAAGCGAGAAACGTCCTGCTGGCGGAGTCTGATCCGTGTTCAACAAGCGCAGCCTGCGAGCGCCGACGGGCGCGGCGAATCGCCTCCCGCAAGCAGTCGGCTGACGCCGATTCGACGGACCCAACCGCCCGAGTCGGCGTCTGAGTAGTTGATCGGGCCGTCGCTGCCTCTCCTCGGGGGGTGGCCCGATTATGCCCACCACCGTGCACCGGGCGCATTGGGGCTGTACCGATTTGATGCCGCCTGCCAACGGCTCATCGAGACAGCGGTGACGCGTTGGACGTGTGTTACAACTCGCCGATTCAGGGAACCCCTAGTCGAAGATGGAGCCCACTCGGGGCGCCGCTACGACAGGAGTTGCAGCAATGATCGGGTCAATAATCCTCGCCATCGTTGTGGGTGCGCTCATCGGCTTGATTGCGCGTCTCCTCATGCCAGGCAAACAGGACATCGGCATGATTATGACCATTGCGCTCGGCGCCCTTGGTGGCTTGATCGGCTCATGGGCAGCTAGTCAGTTCGGGTACCACAATGCAAATGGCGGAATCGCCTGGGTCCCATTTCTCATTGGAATCGGTGCGGCCATCGTCCTCATCGCGATCTGGGAAACCGTGCGGGGTCGCCGTACCCGCCGTGCCGGGTTGCTTCGCCGGTAACTGGCTCACGGCCAAGACAATCGGTGCCTGAGCATCGCTAGTCGGAGGCGGGCAAGCAGCGGAGGTTGCCCGCCGTATACCGAGCCCGATGCAACGCCGTGCTGGACTCCCGACGCCGATCAGTGCTGAGACGGTGAACGCCGCTTGACGCGGCGTTCACCCGGCGAGAATTTACCCCGAGCTGTCCGGTCTTCCTACCACCGCGGCACCGTGCGCATCGGTGTAGACCGATTCGATGCCCTTGTCGGCCGCCCCTGTGGTTCAGTCCGCGTTCTGAATAAAGATCCGGGTGCTCAAAGCGCTTAAAGACCACCCCAGCTGGGTAAACGCGTTGCAGCGGGGCGACCATCGCTCTGGAGGGACCGGCCTCATGTTAAGACAACACGCGATGCGCGACATCGATAAGGATCTGCAATCGGTCGCGGCTATCCGCTTGGCGGCTCTGCGCCGCGCGGCTCGAGCTCAAGAGCGGCAGCGGTGCCATCCGTTGCCATCCACGGACATTGCGGATGCTTCTCGGGCCGAACGGCCGCCGACGCCCCCGATGAGCTCCGGTTGGGAATTCTTACTTCAGGTACCAGCATGAATTGGCATCGCTGCCGTCGATAGACGTGATGGGCTTGGGATCACAAGTCGCCGCCGGAGTTTCACAATTTCCGGACGGAGTAACTGCAGCAGCTCCGGACTGGCCGCCGACGACAGGCGGCGACGCGGCCGTCGTCCGGCTTCATATCAAGGCGACAGCCGCGTCTCAGGGGTAGCTAAGGACGCGGCGCATACCTGGAGGATGACCACGCGCGCCCCGCACCCGACGATCGCCGGCGGATGCCGCCGCGATTTCTGCACCTGGGATCCGGAGCCGTGCGCCTTTCGGACATAGAATCTGCCCCCCAGGCGCCGCCGGGTCTCACCGGCGGCGGCTTCGCGGCCGATGACGATGACGATCAAGCCCCAAGAACAAAACGACGAGGCCGAGCAGCAGTTCAACCAGGACATGCAGCGGCAACAAACCTACGCGAACCAGTTCAACAACCCGTAAGTCGTGGATCGAAGCGCGGCGGCCACTGTGCGCAGCCGTCATGCGCCGTGCGGGAAAGCTACCGCCCGCCGTTGGATTCGCGCTCGGCGGCCTTCACGAGCCGGCCCGCGAAAAACCGGACCGCTCCACCCATGGCGGCGCGCATCAGCGGGCCCGTCCCGCGAACGCCTTCGGTGAACGAGCCCGTCCAGCGGATGTCAGTTCCGCCCGCCGCATTCGGCGTGAGGACCACCTCGCCGGAGTAATCCTTGGCCGGGCTGGGGGGACCCACCAACTTGTACGCGTGGCGACGGTCCTGCTCGTACTCGACCGTTTCCTCCTGCACGTAGACGGGCCACATGCCCACCTTGCGGATGGCCCCGATGCCGCCCGGCGCGGGATCGCCCTGGCGGGCCCAACTCGAGTGCACGACGATCGGCTTGGCCCACCGCGACCAATTGGCTCCGTCGGCCACCAGCCGAAACAGCGTCGCGGCGGGCGCACTGCTGGTGCGGGTGACTTCGAACGAATAGTTCCTGCCCGGCATGACAACTCCTGGTGGTAGCGAACGCACGGCCTGGACGCCGCTCGCCGGTAGGCTACCGCCCGCGCTGGGCGTCGGCCGGATCGGGTTGATCGTCGCCGTCCTGCCGGTGGTCAACCGTCTGCCGGAATCGGCGAATGCGCCCGCCGCTCTTGATGTTTGCCGATTCACCGCACGAGGACTGTCGCATCGGCTTGCCTAGACTGCAGTTATGGATCGCGCTTCCCGGCCGCACGGCACAGGTGGCCTACTTCGGATCGAGGACTGCCTGGACGCGGCGGGCGGTGTCGTGCTGCCGCCCGGGGTCAATCTGATATCTCTCATCGACCGCAACATCGCGAACGTCGGTGACACCGTGGCGTATCGCTATCTCGATTACAGCCGTTCGGCCGACGGGGATGCAGACGAGGTGACGTGGAGCCGGTTCGGTGTCCGGCTGGAAGCCATTGGCGCGCGCATCCAGCGAGCCGCCAGTCGCGGTGAGCGCGTTGCGGTCCTCGCGCCGCAGGGCATCAACTACGTCGCCGGCTTCTACGCGGCGGTCAAGGCTGGGACCATCGCAGTCCCGTTATTCGCACCGGAACTGCCCGGGCACGCCGAACGGCTTGATACCGCGTTGCGCGATTCCGAGCCCACCGTCGTACTCACGACGACGGCCGCACGAGAGGCGGTGGAGAAGTTTCTGGACGACCACCCACACCTGCGCCGGCCGCAAGTGATCGCGATCGATCTGATTCCCGACTCGGCGGGGGAGTCGTTCGTGCCCACCGAGATCGGCATGGACGACATCTCGCACCTGCAGTACACGTCGGGCTCGACCCGGCCGCCGGTCGGTGTCGAAATCACCCACCGCGCGGTGGGCACCAACCTGGTGCAGATGATTCTGTCGATCGACCTGCTGGACCGAAACACCCACGGCGTCAGCTGGTTACCGCTGTACCACGACATGGGTTTGTCGATGATCGGCTTCCCGGCCGTCTACGGCGGCCACTCCACGCTGATGTCGCCGACCGCGTTCGTCCGCCGGCCCCAGCGATGGATCCAGGCCCTGTCCGATGGGTCCCGGCAGGGCAACGTCGTCACCGCCGCGCCGAACTTCGCTTACGAGTGGGCCGCGCAGCGCGGCCTGCCCAGCCGCGGTGAAGACATCGATCTGCGCAACGTGGTGATGATCATCGGCTCCGAACCCGTCAGCATCGACGCGATCAGGACCTTCAACAAGGCGTTTGCACCGTACGGGTTGCCCCGGACCGCGTTCAAACCGTCCTACGGGATCGCCGAGGGAACCTTGTTCGTCGCGACCATCGGCCCTAGTGCCGAGGCGACGGCGGCGTACTTCGACCGGGAACGGCTGGGCGCTGGACACGCGGTGCGCGTCGACGCGGATTCTCCTAACGCCGTCGCACAGGTGTCGTGTGGCCAGGTCGCGCGCAGCGAATGGGCCGTCATTGTCGACCCCGCCAGCGGATCCGAGTTGCCGGACGGCGAGGTGGGCGAAATCTGGTTGCAGGGCAACAACGTCGGACGCGGCTACTGGAGGCTGCCGGACGAAACGCGGCGGGCGTTCGGCGCCGAGCTGCGATCACCGCTCGCCGACGCCAGCCACGCAGAGGGCGCCGATCTGGACCGCGCTTGGCTGCGCACCGGCGACTTGGGCGTGTATCTCGACGGCCAACTGTACGTGACCGGCCGGATCGCGGACGTGGTGACGATCGACAGCCGCACTTACTACCCGCAACACATCGAGTCCACCGTCGCTGAAGCGTCCGAAATCGTGCGGCGCGGATACGTGACGGCGTTTGCCGTGCCGGACGGCGACGCTCCGGATGCCGCCCGGCTCGTCGTCGTCGCCGAACGCGCCGCGGGCACCAGCCGTCAGGATCCACAGCCGGCCATCGAGTCAATCCGCGCAGCGGTCGCGCAGCGGCACGGTCTGAACGTCTTGGACGTGCTCCTCCTGCCGGCCGGCGCTATCCCACGGACCACCAGTGGCAAGCTGGCCCGCACGGCTTGCCGGGCGGACTACCTCGGCGGCACCCTGGGCGCCCGCTAACCGGCGGGCCGATACCCAAAAGACCCAGCGCGCGTGCCAGGCTGGCTAGTCTCCACTCGGAGGCGCGAGATGGTTCTCAAGTTAAGGGTTTCGCCGGATTTGATCGGCGGCGACGTGGAGGCCGGCTACGGCAAGGTGGCCGACGCTTTTCGTGCGACCTTTCGCGACGGCGCCGAAGTCGGTGCGGCCGTCGCCGTCTATCGCGACGGCGTCAAGGTAGTCGACCTGTGGGGCGGCTACCGCAACGGGCTGACCAAGGATCCGTGGCAGGCCGACACGATGGTGAATATGTTCTCCACGACCAAGGGCGTCGCCGCCCTGGTCGTGGCGGCGGCGGTATCGCGCGGGCTCATCTCCTACGACGCCAAGGTCGCCGAGTACTGGCCGGAATTCGCGCAAGCGGGCAAGGGCGAGGTCACCGTCCGCCAACTACTGGCGCATCAGGCCGGAGTCTGCGCGCTCAAACCGAAGCCAACGCTGGCCGACGTGGCCGATCCGCAGCGGCTGTCGCCGATCCTGGCGGCCCAGGTGCCGGCCTGGCGACCGGGCACCCGCCACGGATATCACGCGATCACGCTCGGCTGGTACGAGTCCGAGCTGATCCGCCGGACCGATCCAGCCGGGCGCACGCTGGGCCGGTTCATGGCCGACGAGATCGTCGCGCCGGCAGGACTCGACCTGCACATCGGCCTGCCGGAGTCGGTCGACCGCACCCGGGTCGCCCGTATTCACAATTGGGCGCGCGCGGAAACGATGCTTCATCTGGGCGTCATGCCGCCTGGATTCGTGGGCGCGTCGCTCAACCCGGTCGGCCTGACGGCACGCACCATCGCGCTGCCGCGTGGCGTCAACCCGTTCAACGGAGACTACAACCGCGACGACGTCCGGGCGGTCGAGATCCCGTCGGCCAACGGCATCGGCACCGCCAGGTCGGTCGCGCGCATGTACGGCAGCGCGGCCTGCGGCGGCGTCGAGGTTCCACTGAGCCCCTCCACCCTCGACGCCCTGACCGCACCGGCGACGCCACCGAGCCACGGCGTGCGCGACAAGGTGATGCACATTGACGTGGCATATTCACTCGGATTCTGTAAGCCCGTCCCGCAGTTCGTGTTCGGGTCGTCGGACAAAGCTTTTGGCACCCCGGGTTTCGGGGGATCGTTCGGATGCGCCGACCCGGACACCGGCATCGGGTTCACCTACGTCATGAACCGGCTCGGATTTCACCTCTGGAGCGATCCGCGCGAACTGGCGTTGCGGCAGGCATTGTTTCGCGATGTGCTCAAGGTGCGCCCGCAGAGTTGACCGCGCCCGCCGTTCCTGGTGGCATCCTGGCCATGTGGGTTTGCTATTCCGGTTGGCGGAGCTGTTGATCGTGATCCTGCCGCTGACGGGCGCGATCGTCGCCGCCGTGCGCGCGCTCGGCCGACGGCGCAGCGATGCCCAACCGCAGGACATCAACCGGACACGACTACCCGACCCGCCCGCCCCCGACGGGGCCGGCGTAAATCATGCGGCCCAGTGGCGCTCGATCCGCCGCGTCCTCGACGAGCATGGCCGCACGGATGCGCGCTGGCTCGAGTACGAACTCGACGTCGCCAAGCTGCTGGACTTCCCACTGATGACCGACATGCGCGACGCAAACACGATCGCGTTCCACAAAGCCAAGCTGCGGGCCGACTTCCTGCGCCCCATCAAGGCCGAGGATCTGCTCGACGACCGCGAAGGCGCCGCGCACTACATGGCCGCCGTCGAGGACTACGTCACGGCGTTCAACGCCGCCGAGGCCGAAGCGATCCGCAGACGCCGCAACGATTTCTCCCGGGCGGATCAGCAACGAATTGCGCGGGCGCAGAGCCTGTTACGAGTCGCGGCCGACCCCGCGGCGGCGGCGCATGAACGCCAGCACGCATACGATGTGGCGCGCAACGAGCTCGACGGCCTGCTGGTGCTGCCATCCGCGACACAGGCGAGCCTCGAGCGCGGGATCTCCGGCGAGCTGGAGCGATAGATGACTCAGCGCGTGACCTACGGGCAGGTGTATCCGCCGTCGATCACGACGTCCGAACCGGTCATATAGCTGGAAGCCTCGCTGGCCAGATAGACGTAGAGACCGGTGAGCTCTTCGGGGCGGCCGATGCGACCGAGGGGTATCTTCGGCTCCCATTGGCGGTGATACTCCGTCAACGGCTCGACGAGCTCGGTCAGGATGTAGCCGGGGCTGACGCTGTTGACCCGAATGTTGTGCGGCGCCAATTCGACTGCCATCGCCTTGGTCATGTGTATGACGGCCGCCTTGGAGGCGCAGTAGTGGCTGACCTGCTGTGGGACATTGATGATGCTGCCCGACATCGAGGCGGTGTTGATGATGACGCCGCCGCACCCCTGGGCCACCATCGCCCGCGCCGCGGCCTGCGCGGTCAGGAATACACCGGTCACGTTGGTGTCCTGGATGCGCTGGAATTCTTCGGGCGACATCTCCAGCATCGGGACGACCCCGATGATGCCGGCGTTGCAGACCGCGATGTCGATGCCACCCAGCTCCGCGATCACCCGGTCCACCATGCTGTTCACCTGTTCGGGCCGGGTCACATCGCATTGGATCGGCACCACCTTGCCGCCGCCGTCCGCCGCCAGCTCGCCGGCGACGCTTTCCAGTACCTCGACATTCCGGGCCGCGATGGCCACGTCGGCGCCGGCTTGTGCGTACGCCTGGGCCACTTTCCTGCCGATGCCGCTGGACGCCCCGGTGACCAACGCCCTCTTGCCGCGCAGGCCGAACAAGTCCATCACGTTCATCCGAGATCCCCATTCATCGGAGCGACCCAAAACCGAAACACGTTCTAGTGTGTCCGCTATGGGCAACTTCAGCAGGGCAGAAATCGATAACGCCGTCGATAACTACACCAAAGTCGTCGAAGGATGCAGCGCTTCGGGCGACTGGCGGCCGTTTGCGGACCTGTTCACCGAGGACGTCGTCTACACCGAGCATCACTACGGTGTCTTTCGCGGGCGCGAGGCGGTCCGCGACTGGATCGTTGCGGTGATGGCGCCCTTCCCGCACATGCGTTTTCCCAATGACTGGGTCGCTCATGACGACGACAACGACGCCGTCGTCGTCATGATCAAGAACCTGCTGGACCATCCGACCGATCCGAAAGGTGAACCGTTTTGGTTCCCGAACTGGACCCGGCTGGTCTACGCGGGCGACGGGCTGTTCTCCAGCGAGGAAGACATCTACAACCCCGACCGTGACGCTCCCGGTGTCGTTGCGGCGTGGATGCAGGCCGGCGGCCAGCTGGCCACGACAGAGATTCTGCAACCTGGAGCCTAGTGCCTGGGGATAGTGCTTGCGCGCGAAGCGCAATCACCGACGCTAGCGCTCTCCTGATGCACATAACTCCTGCCGGAAGCCATTCATGCGGTGGCTTCGCGCCCGTTCTGATCACCCAGCGACACGCGCCCGCGTCCGCCGCGATCGGACCTTGCTCAGCGCCTGCTCCCAGGCGAGCAAGGTCGTGGCTTTCACGTTGGCCGGTTTCACGCTGTCGCGGGAGAGCAGCGCCGTCGCGGCGGCCTTCGTGGTCGCCGACGCCTTTGACGTGTGACCCGAGTCGAACGGCGGCTGCGGGTCGTATTCGAGCGCGAGTTGAATCGCCTTCGCGCGGGATTCGCCGCCGATCCGTCCGGCCAGCCACAGCGCGAGGTCGAGCCCGGCGGACACCCCTGCACAGGTGACGATGTCGTCCTGATGCACGATCCGTTCGTCGGCCACGGGAACTGCGCCGAATGCCTTGAGCGCGGGAACGGTCAACCAATGCGACGTCGCGCGCCGGCCGTCGAGCAGGCCGGCGGCCGCCAGAATCACCGACCCCGAGCACACCGACGTCGTCCAGCTCGCGCTCTGGTGGGCCCGGCGCAACCAGTCGAGCAGCGCGTCGTCACGGGCGTGAACCGGCGTCGATGGACCCCCGGGAACGAGAATCACGTCGGGGGAGGGGGTTTCGGCCAGCGAGTGGGTGGCGCCGATGACCAGCACGCCGGAGTCGGCGGTGATCGGCCCGGCTTCGTGCCAGACGAACCGCACCTCGGCGCCCGGTAGGTTACGCAACACCTCATAGGGACCGATCATGTCCAGCGCGGTGAATCCTGGATACGCCACGATGGCGATTTGGGTCATTAGTGTCGTCCTTTCGGTGTCAGGCGAAGGCCTTGCGGTATTGGTCGGGCGAAATACCTACGCGGCGAAGGAAATTGCGTCGCATGGTTTCCGCCGTGCCGAAGCCACACCGGCCGGCGATCGCGACGACGGTGTCGTCGGTCTCCTGTAGCTGCCGGCGCGCGGCTTCGGTGCGGATGCGTTCGACGTATTGGCCGGGCGCCTCACCGATTTCGGCGGTGAACACCCGGGTGAAGTGGCGCGGGCTCATCGCGGCCCGGCGAGCCAGATCATCGATACTGTGCGGGCCGCCCGGCTCGGCCTCGATCGTCTCCTGTACCTCGCGGATCGAGTCCCTTCTGGCCCGCGGCATCCACACCGGCGCCGCGAACTGCGTCTGCCCGCCCGGTCGGCGTAGATACAGCACGAGCCAACGCGCGACCGTCTGCGCGAGCTCGGTGCCGTGGTCGTCCTCGATCAGCGCGAGCGTGAGGTCGATGCCCGCGGTGACGCCCGCGGCGGTCCACACGTTGTCCGAGCTCCGCACGAAGATCGGGTCGGCATCGACGTCGATGGCGGGGAATTCATTGGCCAACCGCTCGGCGAAGGCCCAATGAGTGGTCACCCGTTGCCCATCCAGCAGACCGGCCTCGGCCGCCAGAAACGCGCCGGTGCACACCGTCACGATGCGCCGGGCATGTGCGGCGACGGTCTTGATCCAGGCGACCAGCTCGGCGTCGGAACGGGCGGCTTCGACACCGGCGCCGCCGGGCAGCACGACCGTGTCGATCGGGCCGTCCGGGTCCGGTAACGGGGTTGCCACGAAGGCCAGCCCGGTGGCCGTCTGCACCGGCAACCCGGCGACCGAGGCCATCACGACGTCGTAGCCGCCGCCCATCAACAACGATGCGCCGGTGAACACGTCATACGGGCCCACCACATCGAGCGCCTGCACGCCGGGGAAACCGACGATCACCACCTTGCGAGGCATGGATCAAGTGTCGGACACGCCGGGGTGTGTCGTCTACGCCATGTATCCCACTAATCAGGACATGGGACCTGCCCCGAGGCGGCCGCGGCGGCCTTGGCAGACTGTTGCCCATGGCACAGATAACGTTGCGTGGAAACCCGATCAATACTGTCGGCGAGCTGCCTGCCGTCGGATCCAAAGCCCCGGCCTTCAGTCTCACCGGCGGCGATCTGGCCGCGGTCAGCAGCGAGCAATTCGGCGGTAAGCCCGTGGTGCTCAACATCTTTCCGTCCATCGACACGCCGGTGTGCGCGGCGAGCGTGCGGACCTTCAACGAGCGCGCCGCCGGCGGCGGGGCGACCGTGGTGAACGTTTCGAAGGACCTGCCGTTCGCGCAGGCGCGATTCTGTGGCGCCGAGGGCATCGAGAACGTCAAGAGCGCTTCGGCGTTCCGCGACAGCTTCGGTGAGGACTATGGGGTCACCATCACTGACGGCCCGATGGCCGGATTGCTCGCCCGGGCGATCGTGGTGGTCGGCGCCGACGGCAATGTCGCCTACACCGAACTGGTGCCCGAGATCGCGCAGGAGCCCAACTACGACGCGGCGCTGGCGGCGGCGGGCTGAACTCTGCCCGTCGGGCGGCTTGATGTATGTGTTTGCGGCGCACGAGTTTTGCCGCCCTTGAACTGTGGTTTCGACGCCATGCCGTGTTAGCCTTTTGATCCCCGTCTCGTTGGCCTGTAAGCCTGGCGGACAAAAGGAGCAACGGCGCGATGATGCGTACCACCGACTACGTGACAGTGGGCCTGATGCTCTTGGTAACCATCGCGCCGGCCGCCTGTAGCAGCAAGACGACTGTCAAGGCGGACGGTGCGGCGCAGTCGGTGGTCGACGTCGTCTCCAGGCAGACCGGCTTTCGACCCACCGATGTGCACTGCCCGTCCGGGGTGGAAGCCAAGGTCGGCGGACAGTTCGACTGTCATTTCACCGGCCCCGAAGGCAAGCAGTACACCGCCAACATGCGGATCACCAAGGTCGACGGCGACCGGGTGGACTTCGCCGTCAACACGCATCCGAGCTAGGGCTCGCCCACTCGCGATGACGTGGCCGCCAGCACCTCGCGGCAGCCTCTCCACATCTCCTTGATGATGTCGGCGGCCGGCGGCACGTCGTGAATGCGTCCGGCCACCTGACCGGTGTTGGCGACGCTGGCGTCGAGGTCGCCATCGAAGTAGAGCCGCTGCACGCGTTGTAGCGCCGCGGCGCCCTCTTCGGCAGACGTCGCGGTGTCGAGCCGCTCGGCGGCGGGGGTACGGATGACGCGCATCATTCGGGTGCCGTCCAGGGGGAGCATCACCGTGCCGGTCTCGTCGGCGTCGACGACCGCTTGCTTGAGGTTGCCGTGCACCGGCGAGTCGGCCGACGCGAGCAGCCGGGTGCCCATCTGCACCGCTTCGGCGCCGAGAACAAAAGCGGCCGCCATGGACCGCGCGTCGCAGATCCCTCCGGCGGCCACGATCGGGATGTCGACGTGAGCCGCCACCAACGGCAGCAGCACCATGGTCGATGCGCCGAACCGATTCTTGAATCCGCCTCCTTCGACGCCCTCGACCACCAGCCCGTCCACGCCGGCATCGACGGCCTTCTTGGCCGCGGCCAGGGTGCCGACCACGTGGAACACCGTGATGCCCGCGTCGTGGAGGCGTTCGGTGAACACCGACGGGCTTCCGGCCGAGGTGGTCACGAACCGAATGTCATTGGCGACAAGCAATTTCAGCATTGCCGGGTCACGGTTGAACAGCAACGCGATGTTCGCCCCGACCGCGCCGCCGGTCAGCTCGCGCACCCGCCGCAGGTCGGCTCGGCCCTGGTCCGAGGTGGTCTCGATGATTCCCAGCGCACCGGCATTCGACACCGCTGCGGCCAGCTGGGCGCCGGCGATGTACGTCATCGGCGCCTGGATGATCGGGATGTCGATGTGTGCAAGCGCGCAGACCCGGTTGGGTGCGGCACTCGAATCGTTGGTGGTCATCGGTGCCGCGGATCGATAAGGTCGCGGAAACTTTCCGACCGGTGGACGGATGCACCGAGACTTCGCACTCGCTCGCTCAACGTTCTGTCGGATGTCACGACGCGAATGTCGTGCGGCGCAGCGTCGGTCGCGACACGCCGGACGATCTCGTCGTCGGCCGAATTCGCGGCCGCCCTGGGTGCGTGCGCGACCTCGACCACCGATGATGTGATGGTCGTCGACGGCGGTCGTTCAAAAACCACAGTCACCGTTTCTCCCTGACCCGATGCCCATCGATCCAACCTTTCCACCAAGGTGACCATGGCACCGTTGCGGTCTTTCCACCAGCCGTCCGGACGACTTCCGATCACATTCATGCCGTCGACAATCCACCGCACAACCACACCGTAAACGACGTGGCGCGACGGGTGATTTCCATTCTTAAAGCCATCGGTGGTTGATACGGTCAGCCTCATGACCTCGATCGCCGACACGACAGACCGGGTTGTCGCGCTGGCCCGCGGTATGCGGGACCTGGTGCGCGCCGAAGCCGCCGAATCCGAGCGGATGCGCACCCTCACCCCG
Source organism: Mycobacterium sp. (assembly GCF_036273375.1). Taxonomy (GTDB): domain Bacteria; phylum Actinomycetota; class Actinomycetes; order Mycobacteriales; family Mycobacteriaceae; genus Mycobacterium. The sequence goes on from NZ_DASUHS010000103.1 coordinate 20,666, forward strand.
GCGATCGTCGATGCGATGTGGGCCGGCGGGCTGATGTCGGCGTTCAACCCGGTCGTGGCCGGCGGTGTCGAGCCGTCGTTCACCGAGATGATTGAAACCTGGATCGAAATGGCTTGGCAGGATGGGTCATTCGGCTGGGTGGGGATTGCAAATCTGCCATCGACCTTCGCCGCGGCAGCGTACTTGCCCGACGAAGGGTTCGCCGAAGTGTTTACCGCGCACGACAACCGGGTCACCATGGGTGGCCAGTTCTTTCCCAACGGACAAGGCGCCGCCGTCGACGGCGGCTACCTGGTGACCGGCGCGTGGAACTTCGGTTCGGGCATCGGTCACGCGGAATACGTCGCGGCCGGTTTTCTGCCGATGGACGACGGCGAGATGCGCTGGATCAGTGAGGGTTTCCCGGAGATGCGGGTCGCCGTGATTCCGCGGGCGGAGATCAGTTTCAACGACGGCTGGTTCGTGCAAGGGCTGAAGGGAACCGGTTCCTATGATTACAGCGCTCAGGAGGTGTTCGTTCCCGAGAGCCGCACGTTCGAACTGTTCGTGCGTCAACCCCACCGTGGGACATCGCCGGCCACCCGGATGGGACTGATGCCCGTGACCGCCGCTGGGCACGCGTCGTGGGCGCTGGGCGTGGCCAAGAGCATGCTCGACGATGTCCAAGAGCTCGCCGCGACGAAATTCCGGATGAGCGACATGGCGTCGCTGGCCAGCCGCCCCACCTTCCAGAAGGGCCTGGCCCATCACCGCGCGGCCTGGCGCGCGGCTCGCCTCTTGGTCCTCGACGCGTTCACCACCGCCGAGGCGGCGGTCGCGTCGGGGGAGGACCTGACACCGGCGCTGCGCGCCGACATGCGGGTGGCCGCCGTGTACGCCACCGACACGGCCCGTAGCTGCGCCGAATGGGCGCATTTGGCCGCCGGGACCAGCTCGATCCGCGAAGGCAGCCGGCTGGAGCGCGCCTTCCGTGACATCTACACCGGAACCCAGCACGCCTTCATCAGCGAGAAGGTCGCCATCGACGTCGCGCAGATCTGGCTCGGCATCATCGAAGACCAGCCTGGGTTGTAAGGCATCGAATCTAGGTACTGCGACAGGTCCTCGCTACCATTGCGCGCATGCGCGGCTCAAAAATCCTGATCACCGGTCCGACCGGTCAAATTGCCACCCCGATCGCCCGGGCGCTTGCCGCCGACAACGAGGTCTGGGGAATCGCCCGTTTCACCGACCCCACCGCGCGAGAAGGCCTCGAGAAGGCCGGGATTCGTTGTGAGAAGGTTAATCTCGCGGCCGGCGACTTCACCGCTCTGCCAACGGATTTCGACTATGTTCTCAACTTGGCGGTGGCCAAGAGCGGAAGTTGGGACAAGGACCTGGCGGCCAACGCGGAGTCTGTCGGCCTGCTGATGGCCCACTGCCGCAACGCGAAGGCCTTCCTGCATTGCTCGTCGGCCGCCGTGTACGACCCGCCGGACGACGACCCCCGCAGCGAGCGGTCCGCCCTCGGCGACAACCACAAGCCACTGTTTCCCACCTATTCCATCTCCAAAATCGCCGGGGAGGTGGTCGCCCGATCGGTGGCGCGCGTCGTCGGCGTGCCCACCACGATCGCCCGGCTCAACGTCCCCTACGGCGACAACGGCGGATGGCCGTTCTATCACATGGAGATGATGCTGGGCCGCATCCCGATTCCCGTCCCGCCCGGCGAACCCGCCCGCTACAACCCGATTCACGAGGACGACATCATCGCGACCATTCCCAAGCTGCTCGAGGTCGCGTCGATCCCGGCGACCACGGTCAACTGGTGCGGCGACCAGACGGTCAGCCTGCAGGAGTGGTGCGACTACCTCGGTTCACTCATCGGCAGGGAGCCGATCTTCGAGGCGAGCGAACAAGCGCTGCGCGGCAATCCCACCACGATCGACCGGATGCACGAACTCATCGGGGGCACCTCGGTCGACTGGCGCGACGGAATTCGCCGCATGGCGGCCAAATTTCACCCGGAGCTGGTCGGCGTCTAGGGGCGGTACCCGAGGTGACCAACACATCCGACTCGGCGGTGCAGCGCCTGCGCACGCTGGCCCTGTTGCGCCGGGTGCGGGACCGCATCGACCGGGACTACACCCAGCCGTTGGACATCGAAGCGCTCGCGCGCGGGGTGCACATGTCCGCCGGCCACCTCAGCCGCGAATTCCGGCGCGCCTACGGCGAATCGCCGTACTCCTATTTGATGACGCGACGCATCGAGCGCGCGATGGCCCTCCTGCGCCGCGGCGACCTGAGCGTCACCGAGGTGTGCTTCGCGGTCGGTTGCTCGTCGCTGGGCACCTTCAGCACCCGATTCACCGAATTGGTCGGTGTGCCGCCCAGCACGTACCGCCGCCGATCGGCTGACGCGCTGGCGGGCATGCCGCCATGCGTGGCCAAACAGGTGACGAGACCGATCAGGAATCGAGAAGCATCTGCCGTCGGACCGCACCTAGCCTGACCGCATGAACATCACCATTCACTCGAGCTTCCTTCCCCATGAGGATCCGGAATCGTCGCTCGCCTTCTATCGCGACGTCCTCGGGTTCGAAGTTCGCCTCGACGTCGGCAAGGGCACGATGCGCTGGATCACGGTCGGTCCGCCGAACCAGCCGGACACGTCCATCGTCTTGAACCCGCCGGCCGCCAACCCGGGCATCACCGACGACGAGCGCCGCACCATCGCCGAGATGATGGCCAAGGGCAGCTACGCCACGCTGCTGCTGGCCACCACGGACCTCGACGGCACCTTCGAACGGCTGCAGGCCAGCGATGTCGACGTCGTCCAAGAGCCCACCGACCAGCCATACGGGCTTCGTGACTGCGCCGTCCGCGATCCCGCGGGAAACCTCATTCGCATCCAAGAGCTGCGCTGAGCCGATCCGCGTGCGGGTGCTTGACCAGTCGTGTGCACAATGCTAAGCAAGTGCTCAGCACTGAGCGCACTAGGCGCCCGGGTGCCACGACTGGCAATACGAAAGGGATCAGATGACGGTGCAGGCGGTATTGGACGACATTCGCAAGCGCCCCGGAACGGGTGACGTCATCTCGGTCATCGATCCCGCGACCGAGGAGACGATCACCGAATTCACCGACTGCGGTCAAGAGGCGGTCAACGAGGCCGTCGCGCGGGCGAAGGAGACGTTCGAGTCGGGTGTCTGGTCAGAGCTTCCGGGCCGTGAGCGGGCCAAGATTTTGTGGCGGATCGGGGAGTTGATCGACGAACATGCCCAGGAGTTCGCCCAGCTCGACTCGCTCAACACCGGCATGCCGTTGCTGCAGGCGCAGTTGCAGATGTCGACCTGTGCGGAGTTCTTCCGCTACTACGCCGGTTGGTGTTCGAAGATCAACGGTGTCGCATACGACGTGAAAACCGACGGCATCGCCACCGACAACTACGTCAACATGCACGCCTACACGCTCAAAGAGCCATACAGCGTTGTGGGCCTGATCTTCCCGTGGAACGGTCCCATCTTCAACGCCAGCGCGAAGCTTGCCCCGGCCCTGGCCGCGGGCGGCAGCCTGCTCGTCAAGCCGGCCGAGGAGACGCCGCTCTCGGCGCTGCTGTTGGACAGGCTCGTCCACGAGGCCGGCGTGCCCGAGGGTGTCGTGAACCTGCTGACCGGTTACGGTCACACCGCGGGCGCCGCGATCACCGCACACCCCGATGTCCAGAAGGTTGCCTTCACCGGCTCGACCGAAGTCGGCAAGGAAATCGTGCGGGCCTCGGCGGACAACCTCAAGAAGGTCACGCTCGAACTCGGCGGCAAGTCGCCGGTGCTGATCTTCGACGACGCGAACCTGGACAGCGCCATCATGATGGCGTCGCTGGGCATCTTCGTGCACTCCGGCCAGGGCTGCGTGTGCGGGTCGCGCATCTTCGCCCAGCGCGGCGTCTACGACCGGGTCGTGGAAGGCATTGCGATGATGGCGAATTCGTTCAAGCTGGGCGCACCCAGCGAGGAGGGCTGCGTCAGCGGCCCGCTGATCAGCCAGAAACAGCTGACCCGGGTCATGGGCTTCATCGACGAGGGCAAGAAGGACGGTGTCGAGGTGGTCACCGGCGGCCACCGCCTGGACCGCAAGGGCTACTTCGTCCACCCGACGGTGCTCACCAACGTCGACACGAGCATGCGGCTCTACCAACAGGAGATCTTCGGTCCGGTGGTCACCATCCTGCCGTTCGACGACGAAGACGAGGCCGTGGCCCTGGCCAACGACACCACCTACGGCCTGGCGGCAACCGCCTGGACGGAGAACCTCGGCCGGGCCCACCGGATCATGAGGCGACTGCAGGCCGGCAGCGTCCAGGTCAACTGCCAGCTGGTCTTCGACCACGATGTGCCGTTCGGCGGGTACAAGCAGTCCGGCTGGGGTCACGAGTTCGGCAAAGAGGGCCTCGAGATCTACCTGAAGACGAAGTCGGTCTGGGCTCAGCTCTAGACCTGTTGTCTCACAACGGAAAGTCCCGGCCCCCACCAGGTCCGGGACTTCTCCGACGGCCGTCAGACGAGTCAAGATCCCTTGTTGTAGCGAGTAAGGAACCCGACGGAGGCCACCGCGGCGGCGGTGCCGATCACGCCCCAGAGCACCAACTGGAAAGCCATCGCGCCGAAAAACCAGCCGAAAGTCATTCCGATATAGAGCATCCAGATCAGCCGGTAAAAGCTCCAGATCGCCAGCAGGCCGGTGCTGATCCCGATGTACCGGCTCCGTTGGCGATCGACACGGTTGATCTGCTCTTGGATGCTGGTCGGCACGATGTTCATTTGCTGTCTTCCTTTCCTGGGGCGCCACCTCGGTGGCGGCGTCGTTGCGGTAAGTACAGACCCGCCCGGCGGCTACCGATCCCAACCGCACGCCGCTAACCGACCTGTCCATTCCGGGCCGCCGGGTCTCACTTGCGCTCTACTCTGCAAAAAGGGGGCCGTGCAGAAGGGCTGGCTCGATGAATGTGGTGCCCCGCATGGCGCTGGTCTGGATCGCCTTGCTGACTGCGCTGATTGCGACCTCGTCGGCCGGGCCCGCGGGCGCCGATCCGCCGTCCACCGAGGTGATTACCGTGATGGCCGTCGGGCCCGGCGGCGAAGCGATCAACGGCTACAAAGTGGCATCCGGGCCGGGCAACGTAGGCCAGGCCAGCGACTGCTCGGAGCCGTCGCCGTCGGCGGTTGCTGACAACGTCTACTACTGTTCGCCGAGCGCGGCCGGAGCCGGCACCTGTTGGCCCTCGACGCCGGGATCCCTTCTGTGCGTGGACAATCCGTGGGACCTGCAGATGCACCGGGTGATGTTCAATGGTCAGCTTCCGCCCGTGCACGCGACCGCCGATCCGGACCCGTTCGCGCTCGCCCTCGACGATGGGACGCACTGCCTGCTACGCAACGGCGGCGCGTGGGGTGGGCGTGCCGACGGGTACGTCGGCGTCTATGGATGCGGCGGCGCCGGGAGCAACCTTGCCGTGTTGTGGCTGCCCAGCCAGGGTGCGGGAACCTGCATCGACCGCTCATCGCCGGTGTGGACTGTCAAAGTCGGGCCTCTCGGCGCACCGGACGTCGTCGTTCCACCGCCTGCAACCCGCACGGTGACCGCCGCATGGCTCGCCGGAGGCAGGGCTGGCCAGTAGGGCGGCGGCGATACTGCTATAACGCAACGTATGTCTGGTCCAGGGCACACGATTACCCATGTTTCCGATACGGCCCGGTGGACGGCGTTACACCGGGCCACCGAATCGGCCCGCCCCGATGCGCTGTTCCGCGACCCGCTCGCCGAGCGCCTCGCCGGTGAACACGGGCGCGCGATCGTCGCCAACGTCCCATGGACGAATCGCAGTGGTTATTGGCTGGTCGCACGCACCAAGATCATCGACGATGCCATTGCCGACGCACTCGCGCACGGCTGCGACCGGGTGCTCAATCTGGCTGCCGGCCTGGATGCCCGGCCCTACCGCTTAGACCTCCCGTCCGAGCTCACCTGGATCGAGGCCGATCTACCCAAGCTGCTCGCGGAGAAGACGCAAGTACTTGCCGATCAAACCCCGCGCTGCCGGCTGACCCGCATAGCGGTTGACCTCGCCGACCCGGGCGCCCGAGAGGCCTTCTTCAACGAAGCGCTGGACGGCGCGACGAAGGCCTTCGTGCTGACCGAGGGCCTGTCTATGTACCTGGAGGCCTCCGACATCGCGGCGCTTTCGGGTGCGATCAAGCGGCCCGAGGTCGCCTGGTGGATGCTCGATTTCGCCTTTCCCGGCCTGAAAAAACGGATCAACAAGAACGTCGCCGGGCTTTACGAAAACGCCCCGTTCAAGTTCGCGCCCGAGAACGGCCTGGCCTTCTTTGAAGAACTCGGTTGGCGAGCGGCCGAAGCGGAATCGCTGCTGGTGGCCGCCAACCGGTTCCACCGCTTACCCGTATGGATGCGCCCGCTTGCCTGGCTGCGATCCGATTTGCGCCGTCCGGGTGGCAAACCCACGTCTGCCGTTGCCCTGCTTACCCAATAGACGCTCGGGCGCTCTCAGACACCTACCAGACCCGTATCCAGTCGATGAGCATGTCGGCGGGGTAACTTCCCGACCCGGGGTCGCCGCCGCCGGAACCGGCCACCGCCAGGTTGAATACCGGGTACACCGTGTAGCCCGGTCCGTTGAACGGCCAATCGGGCAACGAACTCGCCGGCACGTCGAAGTAGGGTGCCGCACCGTCGACATAGTCTTTCCAGAAGCGGATGCCGGCCTCATCCCACTGGCAACGCCAGGTGTGCCAGGCACTGTCCACCGCGATGTTGTGGGTCTTCCACTCGCCGCCGTTGGCTTTGGCGTGCACGGTGGTGGCCGCCGGCCAGCTGCCGTTGCCGTACCACTCCATGACGTCGATCTCGCCCTGATCGTCATTGCCCAGCCAGTAGGCCGGCCACGCGCCAGCGGTGAGGCAGTTCAGCTTGACCCGAGTTTCCCAGGTGTGGCCGACGCCGCCGCGCCACAAGCTCTGCACCTTGCCGCTGAAGTAGGTGGGGCCATCCTTGGCGGCCCGCAGGACGAGGTTGGAATTGCCATCGACGAACACATTGCGGCGATCGTCGCGGTACTGCCCGATGTGCTCGGGCAGTTCCCAATAGGTCGGATCCTTGATCGTCTCGCGGGCTTTTGCCACCGCCCATTTGGAAGCATCGGGGGCCGAGCCGGCCGGACCGTCAAACTCGTCGGAGAAGATGTAGGACCCGGACCGGCCGCCGGGCGCCGCGGGCGGCGGTATCCGCCCGGCAGGAACATCCTGTCGGGGCGGGTAGGCCCAGGCTTTCGGGGCCGGCAGCGCGGCTGCCAGCACGCCGATCCCGGTTGTCACAATCATGCGGCGGCGATCGATCTCCGGCATAAGCATGGGACCTTAGCAGCCCATCATGCATGTGGTTAAAACGGGAATTCTGTCGGTGGCCCTCGCTATGGTTCTGAGCGCGGTCGGGCCAGCACGGACGACAGCACGGCAGTGGCAACGGATTACGCCCGCAAATTCACGGCCAATTCTCATCTTGGCAGGTGGTTTGGTCTCAGGATTCGGCGGGCATTCTGGAATCACGATCCGATAACCACTGTTGTAGCTTTTGCGGGTGGCCTGAGAGGAGTTAACGATCGTGGCGAATAAATCAGAAGGCACGGTTATTTTCCTTCAGTCCCATCCGCTGTGGGCCGCAGCTCGGCGGCGTGACCGCGAACGCAATGAAGCAATCCGTCGCCACCCCTCTTTCCGCGCCCGCCAGCGCGCAGCCGCCTCAGGCAGCCCGGTCAGCCCGATGATCCGCGACTTCAAGCTGTACTCGGGCACCAACACTCCGGCCTGAATTGCCGGCCGAAATTCGTGTGATCCCAATCACATTTGGCGCCGCTTACAATGCACGCGCGAGCAATTAACTAATCGGCCGAATAAGCGCTCAAGTCGTTACATGTCTGCCCGGTGCTACCCACCTTGCGCTTAGCCGTTAGTTGGGAGACGCCGATGTCCAAGGACGTCCCGTCAGCTGCCCGAGCGGCAATCGTCGTCGGATTCGGCAGCGCAATGTTATTTGCCCGGGTCCGCGCGGTTATTTGTCCGGGTCTGCGCGCGCGGCGCGGACGGGCCATCGATGGGACAGCTCAACGCCGTCACGGAAGCGCTTAACGCACTAACGTCGGGTGAGTTCGGGCAGGTGGGTGGACAGGCGCGGCGACGCGATCTTACGGCGGTCTGTCAGCTCCGAGCGGCGGTGCGTTCGCTCATGTCAGTCACGCCCGGATGTTGCGGCGCCGATGTCGAGGACGCCGCCGCCGTCTGGGTCGTCAACCTCGACGACCGGATCGTCGACGTCGTCGAATTCCAGCCGCAATGCCCGCGACATGATCGCGTGCATCACATACATGGTGGTGGTGTAAGTGAATTCGAGGAGCTCGGTATCGGTGAAGACTTCCCGTAACTGAGTGAACAACCGCTCAGGTACCCGACCATGTTGGCCCGCAAGGCAATCCGCGTAGGCCAGCAACAGCCGCTCGGTGTGATCGAAACAGTCGGCAGTCTCCCAGGACGGTATTGCCGCGATTTTCTCCTCCGACAATCCCGCCGATCGGCATGCCTTGCAGTGTTGCGAGAAGACGAACTGGCTGCCGACCACCCAGCCCGCCCGGATCTGGCCCAACTCACGCTGATCGGCCCGGATGGAGACCTCTTCGCGGTAGAGGCGGAAGCCACGCACGGCATGGCGCAGGGCGGCGGGGGACTGCGCCATAACCGTCCACCAGTTGCCGGGAGTGCCACCGACAGTGCCCGGCTCGGCTACCGGGTCACGCTCGCCGAACATGAAGTCGTACATCTTCAGCGTGAATCCGTCGCTGACTTCACCCCGCGGGATCGGCTTCAGACGCGGCATTGCGTCTCCTCTCGGCTGACGGCACGGATCTGGCAATACTGCAGATTGATTTCGATCGTAGGTTCTGCCGCTGCGGCACCGTACCGGCCTGACCGCCTACCGCGCTGCCGACCATCGACTGGCGCGGCGAATCCACTAGCGCATGCGCTAGCCGTTGCAGCCCTACCTTTTGGCCGGAGGGAAGCGCCGCTTGCGCTGGCCCGGCAGCCAAGCAGCGTCGCCGTCGCCGACGTCGCTCAGAGCTTGCCGGCGACGAAGTCCGCGGCCTGGTTGGCCATGCCCGCGTCGATGTAGGCGCCCGCGAGATGTTGCGGCCAGTTTTCCTTCCAGGTGTTCGGGTCGGCCGGATTGCAGATGGGATCGGCGCCGTGGCACAAATCGATGGTCCGGTCGTTGTAGGTCGGGTTGAAGTTCGTGATCGGACCCGCCCATTGGCTTCCGTTGCCGAACAATGCGACGGCGGCGATGTGCTGATCAACGCCCGGCGGCAGCGGGCTGTCGAAACCGAACGCGCCGATGGGTGCAGCCAGCACGACGTCGGTGACCGCCGCTCCCAGCGAGTAGCCGCCCAGGACCAGCCGGGTGTCGGGGCAGTTGTTGGCCATGTCCTGGATGTGGTGGCTCATGTCGTTGGCACCCTGGGCGACCTCGGTGTCGGCCGGGTATTGCACGGCGTACGCGCCGACGGTCCTGTTCACCTTGTTTCGCACGTCGCTGATGAACGCATTTCCCAGCACACCCGGTCCGGGTGATTCGTTACGGCCGCGTGCGAACACGATCTGTACCGGCGGGCAGTTCGCGGCCGCCGCCGGCGGCGCGGTCCCCGGCGTCCCGGGCGGAAGCACCACGGCGGGCAGCATCAGGGCGGCCGCGGCCATGACCGGGGCAAGGCCAACATCAGCAAATTTTCGGATAAGCAGGGCGCGCACACCGATGATGGTAGAGCCAACCCGTTCCGAGCGCTGGGTAGCCGGTATACAGATCGCGATTGATCGCTCAGCGCGAACAACGACCACGGTGTCGGCGGTGCCGAGCGAGACGATAGGTTCAGCTGATGAGCCACGTCGACGCGAACGCGCCCGAGCGCTTGTTCGCGCTGGCCGAACAGGTACCAGGTTTCATGCCGGCCGATGAGGGGCGTGCGCTCTATGACGCCGCGCTGCGGTATCTCGGCGGTGGAATCGGCGTCGAGATCGGCACGTACTGCGGCAAATCCACCCTGTTGCTGGGCGCGGCCGCGCAACAAACCGGCAGCGTGCTCTACACGATCGACCACCATCACGGTTCCGAGGAGCACCAGGCCGGGTGGGAATATCACGACGCGTCGATGGTGGATGACGTCACGGGTTTGTTCGACACGCTGCCGACGTTTCGTCGTGCGCTCGATACCGCGCAATTGGACGACCACGTCGTCGCCATTGTCGGCAAGTCACCGTTGGTGGCGCGGGCGTGGCGCGCACCGCTGCAGTTCTTGTTCATCGATGGCGGTCACAGCGAAGCGGCCGCGAACCAGGACTTCGACGGCTGGGCCAGGTGGGTCGACACCGGCGGGGCGCTGGTCATCCACGACGTGTTTCCCGACCCGAAGGACGGCGGGCGGCCACCGTATTACATCTACTGTCGCGCACTCGATTCCGGACAGTTCCGGGAGGTATCAGCGACCGGATCGCTGAGGCTGCTCGAACGCGTCAGCGGCCAGCCGGGGGGACGGATCTAGCGCAAAAGCAGGTCACCGGCCCGGGCCGGTGGCGACGCATTCGCAATCGAAGTCGGTCTGCAGGCCCACGGGCAGCTCGTCGCCGCGGAAGATTCCTGCGCCAGCAGTGGTGTCCGACAGGGCGTCCGCCGCCAGGATCATCGCCGCGCCCGTCCAGGTGGTGCGCTCCTCGGGCCAGCGCTTGCCGTCGGCGAAAACCAGTCCCGTCCAATACGATCCGTCGTCTTCGCGGAGATGCTGCATCGCGGCGAATTGCCGGTGAGCATCTGATTGCTGCCCAATGGCATCCAGCGCCATCACCAGCTCGCAGGTTTCGGCGCCGGTCACCCACGGACGGTCGCCGACGCATCGGATGCCCAGACCGTCGACCACGAACGCATCCCAGCGCTGCCTGATGCGCGCGGCCGCAGCCGGACCGCGCAGGGCGCTACCGAGGATGGGGTAGTACCAGTCCATCGAGTAGCGGTCCTTTTCGGTGAACGCCTCGGGATGCGCGGAGATGGCGTGACCCAGGCGGCCCAGCGCCAATTCCCACTCCGGCTGTGGATCTCCGACCAGAGCGGCCAGGGCGAGCGCGCACCGGATGCTGTGAAGAATGCTCGAGCACCCGGTCAGCAACGCTTCCGGCAACACACCGGTTTCGCTTCGCGCCCAACCGATCTCGCCATAGCCGACCTGCATGTCGATGACGAAGTCGATCGCTTTGTGCACCACCGGCCACATCTCGGTCGCGAACGACTCATCACCGGTAACCAGCACGTGGTGCCACACGCCGGCGCCGATGTACGCACAGAAGTTGCTGTCGCTGTTGGCGTCTTCGATGACGCCCGCGCGAAACTGGATGGGCCAGGAGCCATCGGGGCGCTGCGTGTGGCGGCTCCACTCGAACGCCGCCCGCGCCGGCTCCAGCAGCCCCGCGGTGGTGAGGGCCATCGCGCACTCGATGTGGTCCCAGGGGTCGGTGTGCCCGCCCTCGAACCAGGGGATGGCACCCGATTGTTCCTGTGCGGCGGCGATGGAGAGCGCGGTCTGTCGGCATTGCTCGGGAGTCAGAACCCCCGGTACCGCGGGCGCGTTAGACCGATGCAACTGAATGCCCTTCAGTCGCTTGGCTTTTCGCCTCCTGGGTTTTGACGAAGTACATGGCTACGCTTTTACCCACCAGCGGATTGAGCAGCGACTCCGCCAGCTGGGTGATCTTTGGCCGCTGCATCAGGTCCCACACCAGCAGCTTGTGGTAGGTGGTCACGGCACGGTGGTCGGTGTTCTGCACGCCTACAGCGCATTTGAGCCACCAGAAGGGGGAGTGCAGGGCGTGGGCGTGATGGGTGTAGGTCAATTCCATTCCGTCGCTCAGGATCTTGCCGCGCAATTCACTGGCCCGGTAGATGCGTACGTGGCCGCCCTCGTTGCTGTGGTATTCGTCGGACAGTAACCAGCACACCTGCTCGGGCAGCCACCGCGGCACGCTGACGGCCAGCGTGCCACCTACTTTGAGCACTCTGGTGAGCTCGGCGATCGCCGCGTCGTCCTGGGGAATGTGCTCCAGGATCTCCGATGCGATGACGCAGTCGAATGTCTGGTCGGCGTAGGGCAAATTCAGCGCGTCACCGACGACCACTTTCGCCGACGCCTCAGCTGGCGCCTCGCCGGTTTCACCCATCGCGCGCAGGATGGTATCCACCGAACGCAATTCGGCCTCGTCGTGGTCGAAGGCGACGACGTCGGCGCCACGCCGATACGCTTCGAACGCATGCCGGCCGGCTCCGCATCCGACGTCGATGACCTTGGTCGACGGTCCGATCCCGAGCCGGTCGAAATCGACTGTCAGCATGGCACTCCGCTCTGCGCGTTGCGTGCGATCGCCCGCTCGTAGACCCGCACGGTCTGTGCGGCCACGGCTTCCCAGCTGAAGACGTTGACGGCACGGGTGCGGCCCGCCTTACCGAGGCTGCGGCGCTTTTCCGGGGAGTCCAGGAGTTCACCGAGCGAGCTGGTCAGCGCATCCACGTCGGCGGGCGGCACCAGCTCGGCGCAAGCACCGTCCGTCCCAAGGACTTCCGGCAGCGCGCCGACCCGGCTGGCGACGATTGGGGTGCCGCTGGCCATGGCTTCCACCGCGGGCAACGAAAACCCTTCGTAGAGCGAGGGAATGCAGGCGACCTCCGCGGACGCGAACAAGGCGGCCAGCTCGGCGTCGGACAGCCCGCTGGTGATGTGCACGATGTCGGAGATCCCGAGTTCGGCGATGAGTTTGTGGGTCGGGCCATTCGGCTCAACCTTGGCGACCAACCGCAACTCGAGGTCCCGGACGGCGCGCAGTCGGGCGACCGCTTGCAGCAGGGTACGGACGCCCTTCAGCGGGGTATCGGCGCTCGCGATCGCAATGATGCGGCCGGGCTTGCGGGCCCCGGATCCTGGTTTGAAAAGGTCGGTGTTGACCCCTAGCGGCACGACATGAAGTTGCTCCGGTGCAACCCCGAAGTCGGCGATGATGTCCGACGCTGACGACGACGAGACCGTCAACAGGTCGGGGATGTGGCGGGCGACCTCTTGCTGCATGTCCAAGAACCCATACCAGCGGCGCACCAACGGCTTTCGCCACCAGCGCGCCGCGGCCAGGTCCAGCACCCGATCGCGGGTGATCGGGTGGTGCACGGTGGCCACGACGGGAAGTCCCGCCTCGACGATGCTGAGCAGTCCGGTACCCAGGCTCTGGTTGTCATGAACGACGTCGAAATCCGTTGTCCGCTGGGTGAGTAACCGCGCCGCCCGCATCGTGAACGTCCGCGGTTCGGGAAAGCCCGCGGTCCACGTGGTGAGTAATTCCAAGAGGTCAAGGGAGTTTCGAATCTCGCTCGGCCGCGGTACCCGGAAAGGGTCCGGTTCCCGATAGAGGTCAAGGCTGGGCACCTCGGTGAGCCGGACCCGCGGATCGAGCAGGTCGGGATACGGCTGTCCGGAAAACACCTCAACGTCGTGACCGAGTTCCACCAGGCCGTGGCTGAGATGGCGTACGTAGACACCCTGTCCGCCGCAATGGGTCTTACTACGGTAGGACAGCAGGGCAATTCGCATACTCAACTCTTCTTTGCTGGAAAATGACCGCGGAATGGGGCCGAATCCATCGCGGTCAACGGACTCCCGAACTCCGTGACAGCAAATTGGACATGTGTCCAGACTATAGTTCGGTCACCTAATCGAACGCAACGAGCCGGAAATTCGCCGTCCGGCGCGCAGGCGCCCCCTGGGATGTCCGACACGCAAAGATCATGCCACTGGTCAGCCGCTATCTTCCCGACCGGTCGATTCCGAACCCGCGGCGCCCGGGTTGATCGGTGCTGACCGGCGCAGATCGGCCGAAAGTAGCCGCAGGCTTTTGTTACCATCGCGCGGTGCGGGAGTCGGCGGGACGGGGTGGACGCAGCGATCAGCGATCGCCTTCGCGGCGCGACATCCTCAAATGCGCCGGCACCTACGCCTTTGCGTCGGCCCTGCTGAGCCTGGGCGCGCTGGCCCCGGGTCCCGGCGCCCCTAAGGCGTCAGCCGCCGGCATGAAGTTGATCGATTTCGCCGAGCGCAGGATCGCCCCCGACGAGATCAAGTCGGCAGGCTATGACGGCGTGGTGAATTACGTATCGCTGTCGCGGCCGGGCGCCAACTTCGAGGCCAAACCGCTGACAAAGGACTACGCCGACGCGCTGCGCGCGGCGGGGCTGCATATCGTCAGCAACTTCCAGTACGGCAAGCCCGGCTGGCCGGATCCGTCGGATCTCACGCGCGGGTATGACGGCGGCGCGGCCGATGCTCATACCGCCATGCAGTTGCACTCCGCGGCGGGAGGCCCGAACTCGGCCCCCATCTTTTTCAGCGTCGACGACGACATCGACGCCAACACTTGGAATAGCCTTGCGGTGCAATGGTTTCGAGGGATCAACTCGGTGCTGGGCGTGGGCCGCACCGGCATCTACGGGCATGCTCAGGCGTGCGGGTGGGCGATCAGAGACGGCGTCATCGGGCCGTCCACCAGTGCCGGACACCAATGGGCATGGCAGACGAGGTCCTGGTCACACGGTGATCGCCAACCCGCGGCAGTGCTCTACCAAACGGTCGTCAACAGCCCGGGAAATCCGGGCCCGCTGCTGGGCGGCATCAATGTCGATGTCGACGATGTCCTCGCCGCCGATTTCGGCCAGTGGGATCTCGATCGCTGACCTGGACCTAAAGAACGGCACCCCGCGAGCGAATGGCTCGCGGGGTGCCGCTTCTAATCGATGACCCGACCTTACCTGAGGTCGAACCGGTCGTTGGTCATGACCTTGACCCACGCCGCGACGAAGTCCTCCACGAACTTGCCGTGCGCGTCGTCCTGGGCGTAGACCTCGGCCAATCCGCGCAGCACCGAGTTCGAGCCAAAGACAAGGTCATTCGGGGTCGCGGTCCACTTGAGCGCGCCGGAGGCCCGGTCGTGTCCTTCGTAGACATTCTCTGAGGTCTCCGACGCCTTCCACTCGGTGCCCATGTCGAGCAGGTTGACGAAGAAGTCATTCGTCAACGCGCCCGGCCGGTCGGTGAACACGCCGTGCTTGCTACCGCCGTGATTCGCGCCCAGCGCACGCAGACCACCGATGAGCACGGTGAGCTCCGGACCATAGACGCCCAGCAGAGCGGCCCGGTCCAGCAAGAGCTGCTCAAGCGGTGCCTTCTCGCCGGGCCGCGCATAGTTGCGGAACCCATCGGCCCGCGGTTCGAGCACCGCGGCGGCCTCCACGTCGGTGGCCTCCTGAGACGCGTCGGTACGCCCGGGGGCGAAGTGCACCGAGATCTCGTAACCGGCGTCCTTGGCCGCCTTCTCGACCGCCGCGGAACCGGCCAGCACGATCAGGTCCGCAATCGAGATCTTCTTGCCGTCGGAGGCCGAGGCGTTGAAGTCCTGCTGGAGCTGCTCCAGGACGGGCAGCACCTTGTCCAGTTCGGAAGGCTCGTTGACCTCCCAGCTCCTTTGCGGCTCGAGGCGCAGCCGGCCGCCGTTGGGACCTCCGCGCTTGTCGGTGTTGCGGTAGCTGATCGCGGCCGACCAGGCGGTCTTGACCAGCTGGGGGGTGGAGAGACCGGACGCAAGCACCTTGCTCTTGAGGGCCTCAACGTCCTTATCGTCGACCAGCTTGTGGTCGACGGCCGGAACCGGGTCCTGCCACAGCTGCGGCTCGGGGATCCAGGGCCCCAGGAAACGGGTAACCGGTCCCATGTCGCGGTGCAGCAGCTTGTACCACGCCTTGGCGAAGGCGTCGGCCAGCTCCTCGGGGTGGTCGAGCCAGCGCCGCGTGATGTCGCGATAGATCGGGCTTTCCCGCAACGAGATGTCGGTGACCAGCATCGTCGGGGCACGCCCCGGCCCACCGAACGGATCGGGAATGGTTCCCGCGCCGGCGCCATCCTTGGCGGTGAACTGCCAGGCCCCGGCGGGGCTCTTGGTCAGCTCCCACTCGTAGCCGTACAGCGTCTCCAGGAAGGAGTTGTCCCACTTGGTAGGCGTAGGCGTCCAGACGACCTCCAGGCCGCTGGTGATGGCGTCCTTGCCCGAGCCGCTCCCGAAGGAGCTCTTCCAGCCCAGCCCCTGCTGTTCGATCGGGGCGGCCTCCGGCTCGGGACCGACCAGATCGGCGTCACCGGCACCGTGGGTTTTGCCGAAGCTGTGGCCGCCGACAATCAGCGCGGCCGTCTCCTCGTCGTTCATCGCCATCCGGCCGAACGTCTCACGGATGTCGATTGCGGCCTCGACAGGGTCTGGCTTGCCTTCGGGGCCTTCGGGATTCACATAGATCAGGCCCATGGTGGTGGCGCCGTAGGGCTCCGCTAGATCGCGTTTGCCCGAGTAGCGCTTGTCGGTTCCCAACCATTCCTCTTCTTCACCGAACAGGATTTCCTCGGGCTCCCAGACGTCTTCGCGGCCGAAGGCGAAGCCAAACGTCTTGAATCCCATCGACTCCAAAGCCGTGTTTCCGGCGAAGAGCAGCAAGTCCGCCCAGGACACCTTGTTGCCGTACTTCTTCTTCAGCGGCCACAGCAGCCTGCGCGCCTTATCCAGGCTCGCGTTGTCCGGCCAGCTGTTGAGCGGGGCAAAGCGCTGCATGCCCTGACCGCCACCACCGCGGCCGTCATGGATGCGGTAGGTGCCGGCGGCGTGCCAGCTCATCCGGATGAACAGGCCTCCGTAGTGGCCGTAGTCGGCGGGCCACCAGTCCTGCGAGGTCGTCAGCAACGTGACCATGTCTGCCTTGAGCGCGTCGACATCGAGCTTGGCGAACTCTTCGGCGTAGTCGAAGTTGTCACCGAGCGGGTCGGACTGCGGGTGGTGCGGGTGCAGCTTCGATACGTCGATCTGGTTGGGCCACCAGTCCTGATTGGTTCGTGGAGCGCCGTTCTTCGGCGTGGGCGAATCAATCGCCGGATTTTCGCTCTCGCTGCCGCTGCTAGCCGACCCGGAGTCAGGTTGGGGTGGGCGGCTGGCGGATGTATCAGATGACACAGCATTCCTTTCGAGGGTGGGTGAATCGGGCTGCGATCACAGGCTGTGATCTAGGAACCTGTCGTCGAGCAATCGGCGCACAGGCCCCAGTAGATGACTTCGGCCTCGTCGAGAACAAAGCCATCAAGAACGTTGTCGTCGTCCGAGGGCGTCAGGCAGGGAGCGTCACCGACGGCGCAGTCGATGTCGGCGATGATCCCGCAGGAGCGGCAGACGACATGGTGGTGGTTGTCGCCGACGCGCGATTCATAGCGCGCGACCATGCCCAAGGGCTGGATGCGCCGGACCAGACCCACGGTGGTCAGCGCGTTGAGCACGTCGTATACGGCTTGTCGGGACACATCGGGCAAGCCCACCCGTACCGCAGAGAAGATGGTATCGGTGTCGGCATGCGGATTGGCGTCCACGACTTCGAGCACGGCAACCCGGGGCCGGGTCACCCGCAGGTCGGCCATCCGCAACCTGTCCGCGTAATCGGCCGTCGATGACACGCCACCAATATGACGCCTTTATCTGGAACGAGTCAAGACTTTAGTGTGAAGTGGGGCACAACTGTGGGTGACGAACGAGCTGAATCACGCAGACTTCAGGTGGGCTTCAGTGCGCTGCCTTTGCGCCACTCGTCCCAGCTGAGCGTCCAGTCGCCATTCTGCGCCAACGCCAGCGGCGGTCCGCCGCTGTTGCGGACCTCGACCACGTCGCCCGGTATCGAGAAATCGAAGAACCATTTCGCGTTGTCGGCATTGAGGTTCAAGCAGCCATGCGACGTATCGCGGCGACCCTGCGCCCATACCGTCGCGTCGAGTTCATGCAGGTATATGCCGTCGCTGCTGATCTTGGTAGCCCAATTGATGGTCTCGCGATATCCCAGCCGGGAGTTCTTGGGCAGCCCGAAGGTCGAGGAGTCCATGATGACGGGATTGCCCTTATCGAGGACGGTGTAGACCCCGGAGGGGGTCCATAGCGAGATGGTTTTCCCGCCGACGTCTTCGGTGCCGCCCATTCCCATGGACGTGGGCATCGTGCGTTGCAGGTTCCCGTTGCTGAAGACGCTGACCTGGTGAGTGGCGTCATCGGCGATCGATACGTGTGCATCGCCGAGACGGAAGGAAACCTTGGTGTCGTCTTGTCCGAAAAGGCCGTCGCCCAGGGCTATTCCGTAGATCTTCGCCTCGGCGGTGACGGTCGTGCCCGGCACGTAGTAGCGCTCGGGCCGCCAATGCGCGTTCTGATCATCGACCCAATACCAGGATCCTTCGACTTTCGGGTTGGTGGTCACCGACAGCTGCCGCTCGGCGGTGGCACGATCGGCGATCTTCTCGTCGAAGTGCGCCACGATCACCGTCCCGACACCGTAGGTGCCGCCGTCGCGCAACGCGGCTTCGGACGTGGTGGTGAACGACACCTTGGTCTGATTGGACGGTTTCAGCGTGGAGAACGACGAAACCTGCTTGGCCGCAACGCCACTGACGCCGCTGCTGGTGACCGTCAGCGTGTAGGTGCGCCCGTAGCCCAGCGGAACCGTGGGCTTCCACACGGCGTTGTCCGGGGTCATGACGCCCTCGACCGGTTTGCCGCTCTCGTTGACCATGTCGACGCCCGTCAGCGTCCCGTTCTCGGCTTTGACCGTGACGGGGGCGACGGGGTCGACGTCATGGGTGTCGGGACCGGGGGTGATCGTTATTTGGGCCGGCCCAGCGGATTTCGCGGGTGCACCAGGTTGACTACAGCCGCGGCCTGGGCAGTGCGAAATCGACGCAACGTATATCACGCCTACCACGGCCCCGATCACGCACACCGCGAGCAAGAGTCGGCGGGGGCGGCTAATCCGGCGGATCCGGCCGACGAGCTGATCGCTGTTCTTGGACATCATCAAGCTGCCGAATCCCTGCTTTCTGTTGCTCGCGGGCTACGAAGTTCTGCCCGGCGAAGTCGATGCTGTAGATGAGGTATCCCGCGACGTGCGGTTTTTAAACCGATGGGCGGTTCGGCTTCGCCACTCCAAGCCACCACCGGTGTCCGCGAGAGATCATGGCTACATGGCCGATGAGGAACTCGACAGCCTCTATGAGGTGCCGCCGAAGGAGTTCACCGCGGAACGCGCCAGATTGGCCGCCGCGGCCGAGCAGCGCGGCGATGACGCAGCCGCCAAACGGATTTCCGCCACCCACAAACCGACGACGGCGGCATGGATCATCAACCGGCTGGCACTCCGGCATGCCGACGCCCGGCCGCGGCTGGCAGACCTCGGTAAGCGATTGCGCGCCGCGCACGCGGCGATGGATGGCGGGCGCATCCGGGACCTGTCGGCCGAGCAACACAAACTCATCGACGAGCTCACCCGTAAGGCGCTACAGGCGGCCGAGCTGAGGCAACCGTCGGCGACCGTGCGCGAAGACATCACCAGCACGCTGCAAGCCGCCATCGCCGACCCACAGATCGGGGAACGCCTGGGCCGGTTGAC
Organism: Mycobacterium sp.; assembly: GCF_036273375.1. Classification (GTDB taxonomy): domain Bacteria; phylum Actinomycetota; class Actinomycetes; order Mycobacteriales; family Mycobacteriaceae; genus Mycobacterium. The sequence continues at coordinate 40,298 of NZ_DASUHS010000103.1, forward strand.
CCGGCCCGAGCAGTGGTCGGGTTTCGGCGCCTTCGGCGATGCGCCGCCGGAATCGGTGGATGCTTCAAGCGAACCGGCGCAGCGGCAGAGCACCCGCGCGCGGAAACGGCCCGCGACGCAGTCGACGTACGACAAGGCGCAGATCCGACGGCGCGAAAAACTGAGCGCGGCCGTCGACACCGCGGAACGCGCCAAAGCCGAGGCCGACGATGTGTTGGCGCAGCGGCAAGCCCAGCGAGATACCGCCCTACAGCGCCGTGACGATACGGCACGGGCACTGCGGGTGGCCGAACGAGAACTCAGCGACGTCGAGAAGGCCTACGAGGAGGCACGGCAACTGAGCCGAGCCGCCGCGGAATCGGTGAAGGACGCAAAAGCCCGGTTGAAACGGGCGTGAGCTTGCGGGCGCGTTTCCTCGGGGCGTGCCGGGGTATCAGCAAAGCCGTGACTTCTTTATGGATGACGGAACGAACCGAACAGCCCTGGACTGCCAGTCAGCTCGACCAAGGCTCCTCGTCCTCCGATGTCATCGTCGTAGGTGCCGGGATCACCGGCCTGATGACGGCGGTCCTGCTGGCCCGCGCGGGCAAGGATGTGCTGGTGCTGGAGGCGCGCACGGTGGGGGCATGCGCGACCGGAAACACCACCGCCAAAATCAGCCTGCTGCAAGGCAGCCAGCTCTCCAAGGTGGTGCCGCGACACGGCAGGGATATGGCGCGCGCGTACGTCGACGGCAATCGTGAAGGTCAGGAGTGGGTGCTCGACCACTGCGAGGCGCACGGCGTGGCGGTGCAGCGCGAGGATGCCTACACGTACGCCCAGTCCGTGCGGGGCGTCCCGTCCGCGCGGGCCGAACTCGCGGCGTGTCAGGCGGTCGGCCTGCCGGCGGTCTGGGACGACGATGCCGACGTGCCGTTCGCCTATCACGGCGGTGTGCGGCTCGCCGACCAGGCGCAGTTCGACCCGATGTCATTCCTCGACTCATTGGTCGTCGAGCTGCTGGGTCGTGGTGGGCGGCTGGTCGAGCACACGCGGGTGCGGCGGGTCTCCTCGCGTGGCAAGAAGGTGCGCGTGCATGTCAACGACGCCGCCCAGCAGGACGTCCAGCTTCAGGCCGGCCAGCTGGTGCTCGCGACGGGCATCCCGATCCTGGATCGCGGCGGCTATTTTGCGCGGGTGAAGCCGAGCCGGTCCTATTGCTTGGCCTTCAAGGTTCCGGGCAACATCACCCGGCCGATGATGATCTCCACCGACTCGCCGACGCGTTCGGTGCGCTACGCGCCGGTCGCGGATGGGGAGCGGCTGATCGTGGGCGGGGCCGGCCACACCGTGGGCCGTGAGAAGAGTCCGTCCGAGGCGCTGGACGAGCTGTCGACGTGGACGCGCAAGCACTACCCGGGTGCCGTGCAGACCCACTTCTGGTCGGCGCAGGACTACACGCCCATCGACCATCTGCCCTACGTCGGTCCCATCCTGCCAAACACCGAGACTATTTTTGTCGCAACGGGTTTCAACAAGTGGGGGATGACCAACGGTCCCGCCGCGGCGTTGGCGCTGTCGAGCCGCATCCTGGGTGGGCGGATGGATTGGGCCCGCGCGTTCGCCAGCTGGAGTCCGCACGAGCTGACGGGCCTGGCGACAGCCCTGCAGGCCAACCTCGAGGTCGGCTTCAACCTGACGAAGGGCTGGATCACCCCGGCGATACGCACTCACCGCCGCAGCCCCGTCGATGGCGAAGGCGGGGTGGTGAGTGGGCCGCCGTGGCATCTGCAGGCCCGCTGCCGCGTCGACGGGACCGAGCACCACGTCTCACCGGTGTGCCCGCACCTGGGCGGGATTGTGAACTGGAACGACGCCGACAACGCGTGGGAGTGTCCGCTGCACGGGTCGCGGTTCGCGCCCGATGGCTCCTTGCTGGAAGGGCCGGCCACTCGCGATCTGACCGCCTAGACCCGCGAGTTAGCCCGCCTTCTGAAATACGAGCCAGCGCAACTCTATTGGGGATTCCTCACGCTCGACGTCGAACACATCGAGGCCGCCGGCCCAACCTTCGAACCAGCCTGTCGGCGGCCATGCGTCCGACGGTAACCGCGCCTTCTCGTACTCGTAGGCGGCATCGTCGGCGATCGGCTCGAGAGGCAGGCGGGCCGCCGCGGCAGTCACCTCGTCGCGGGTGAAAATCATGCTGTTGCACTGCTGACTCAGTTGCACCGCGACGTCGTCGGGAACGTAGCCGTCGCGGGCCAGGAAGGTGTTGAAAACCAAACGCCCACCGGGCGCCAGGCAATCGGCGGCGAGTTCGAACATGCCGCGCAACTCGTGTGTCGTCCGGAAGTCGGACACCACCTCCGAGAGCACCATTAGCTGGTACTCCTCGCGTACGCCCTCCATCGCGGTGAAGACGTCGCTTTGAATGACGTTCACGCGCAACGATTCACCGGCGGCGTCGGAAACAATCACCTCGGCGAACGTCGCGGTCATCTCGACCGCATCGACCGGATGTCCGCGCCGGGCCAGGGCCAGGGCGTTACGCCCGGTTCCCGCGCCGACATCCAGCACCCGATAGGTCGACGGATCTTCTGCCTCGGCGGCCAGTGCCAATACGCGTGCGTCGGGCTCGGTGCCGAAGAGCGGCGGCGGGCGGATGGCCACCCACTGTTGGTAGTCGGCCTCCACGGTGCGCCAGTCGGCCTGGACGCGGAAATTCACGCCCTCCCCGAAGGGCGCCTGGTAGGAGATGAGGACATCCGAACGAGGGGAGGCCTTGAAGGCCTTCGCCAATTCGACTTCCAGCGCGGCCCGCAGGTGTGCGGACTGTTCGGGGGTGTACCAGACACCCAGGGTCGCGCAGACGTTGCCGCACAGCAGGACGTACTCGTCGATCAGGCCCGGCACCGCCGGCACCCTGATCTGGCCCTCGGCTGACAATCGGCGATACAGCCGCCTGATCATCGCTTCGCGCAGCATCAACGGGTCGAACGACCCCTTCGGCGGATCCTGCACCAGAACCTTCTACACGACCAGCGGACTTTGCACCACCGCTGCGACGGGCGGGCGGTTCCCCCGGCCGATCAAACCGAGCGTGCCATGCGGGCAGCCTCTTCGAGCAGATCGGCGGCGCGGGCAACGCTTTCGGCGGGTTTGCTCATCTGGGCGGCCACCTCGCGGGCGCGAGCTGCGCATTGCGGAGTGAGAACCGTACGTAGGTCGGCGACCAGCGAGTCTAAGGTGCTGTCGGAAAAGGCACGTCCGGAGCCGACTTTCATTTGTTCGACGGCAGCTGCCCACATCGGCTGGTCCCATACCGCCCAGAGGATGAGCGTGGGGACTCCGGCGCGCAGGCCCGCGGCCGTGGTGCCCGAGCCACCGTGGTGGACAACGGCCCGGCAGGCGGGGAAGGCGGCCGCATAATTCATCGTCCTTACCACCTTGACGTGGTCGAACAGTGGGACGTCGGTGAAGTCATTCGCACCGCTGCAGATCAACGCCCGCTCGCCCAACTGCCCGCAGGCCGCGCTGATCACTGCGACCGTCTCGGCGGGAGAGCTGACGGGCGTGCTGCCAAATCCGAAGTAGACGGGTGGCGTCCCGTCGGCTATCCAGGACAGCACCTCGTCGTCACCGTCCGTAGGCAACTCCAGGGTCAACGAACCGACGAAAGGACGCTGGCCGCCCGGTTCCAGCCATTCGGCGGCCGGCCCAGGCAGGCAAAGCTCGTCGTACGTCTGGATTTCCAATAGCTCACTCGCTGGTCCCGTCGCCGATTCGGTTGCCTCTCGCAAGCCAAGCGCACGACGTTGGACGACTTCGGCATCCTTCGTCATGCCCGAATACAGCGCGCTCGACGGCATGATCCGCGCCGGGAAAACGTGCAACGCGGCGAGCGGAATGCCGTGATGTTCGGCGACATTGGTGGCCAGCGCCTGATCGTTCATGTGCGCCACCAGCAGATCGGCACCCGCTGCCAACGACGTCAGCGTCGCGCTTTTGTCCATCCAGATCCGCGTAACGCGCTCGACAACGTGCGACAGCCCGCTGACCCCATAGTGGAGCGAGCCGAGCAATTCCTGAGCCGCATTCATCCCACGTTGCGTATCGGGCCCGTACCCGACGGCAGCAAGTCCCGTCGACTCGACGAAGGCGGTCATGTTGGGCGGGACCGCCAGGCGCACCTCGTGGCCTCGGTGCATCAGCGCGCGACCGACGGCAGCGCACGGTTCGATGTCGCCGCGCCCGCCGTAGGCGACCAGCACAATTTTCATCAAGAGACCTCACTCGCAGGGATGCCACAAATCCAAGCAGAACCGGTCCCGCTAGATCCGCTGGGCGCCGGTCCACCTCGCTGAGCTGGGCTTTTGTCGGCGCCAGGGGGAGTGAACATCGGACGGGAAGGTGAGTAACACGTTGTAAGTCCGGTTGAGAGCGGGCTGAGAGCGATTTGCGCAATACGCGCCGAACCCTTGTGAGGTTCCGCCGTCATGTGCAGGTAACCTATCGTTAACCCACGACAACAATTTCGCTGTATTGGTTGACGTGGGAGCATCTGCAAACGTGTGAGACCGCTCCGCTAGCAGTGGGGACGGCCTCATTCGACCGTCCTCGTTCGCGCACTGGCAGCACCGGAGGGAATGCGATTTGTTTGCTGCTCGGTTGGCTATCCCCGTACGACGCGCATCGGGGCCGTCGGTGCCCTCGCGGCCCTGACAGCGATCGGAGGAGAACGACATGGACTTCGCGGTACTACCGCCGGAGGTTAACTCCGCGCGGATGTACGCCGGTCCGGGGTCGGGACCGATGCTGGCCGCAGCGATGGCCTGGGACGAATTGGCCGCCGCCTTGCAATCGACGGCGAACTCGTATCAGGCCGAACTCACGGCATTGACCTCCGGTCCGTGGGTTGGCCCGTCGTCCGCGTCCATGATCGCAGCGGTCACCCCTTACCTGGCCTGGATGAGGACCACCGGCGCCCAGGCTGAAGAAACCGCCAACCAGGCCAGAGCTGCGGCCTTCGCCTACGAGGCGGCGTTCGCCGAGACAGTGCCGCCCCCGGTGGTCACGGCCAACCGCACCCTGCTGGCGGCGCTCGTCGCGACGAACATCCTCGGGCAGAACACGCCGGCGATAGCCACCACCGAGACCGAGTATGCCGAGATGTGGGCGCGAGACAGCGCGGCCATGTTCGGCTACGCCGGTTCGACGGCCTCGGCGACGCGGTTGACGCCGTTCGCCCAGCCCGACCAGACCACCACCTCCGACGCCGGTCAGTCCGAGTCGGTGGCCCAGGCCACCGCTACCGCCGCCGGGAGCACGCGCAACGCTGTGGCCCAGCAATCGTTCTCGGCGGTACCCAACTTGCTGACCAACGCTGCGGTAAACCCGGCTGCGGCCGCCGACCCGACGTCGGTGACGGACCTGCTGGGCCTGGAGAGCGACCTCATCGCGATCTTCCTCGACGCGCCCGCCAGCGTCGCCGGCCTCGGTGTCGACTCGCCGTCGGCTGCGATCGCTCTTCCCTTCGACGTCGCCGGCGCGCTGACCGGTTTCCACACAGACGACATCGTCAGCGGTTGGGCCGGGGTGCAGTCCTTTCCGGGGACGGGACCTGTGCCGCCGTCGCCTTTTCCGGTGATCACGAACCCGGCGGGCGGATTCGGATCGTTGGCGTCGGCGGGGCTGGGTCAGGCGAACACGGTGGGCGGCCTGTCGGTGCCACCGGGCTGGACGGCGGCCGCCCCGGCGATCCGCCCGGCCGCCTTGGTGCTGCCGGCCACCAGCGCTGCGGCCGGCGCCGAAGCCGCCGCCGCGGCCGCGGCCGCGCCCAGTGGCGCAGGGAGTTTGTTCGGCCAGATGGCCGTGGCGAGCATGGCCGGGCGTGCGATGGCCGGTACGGGTGGCGCCCTGGGACGCGAGCGGGCCCGGGCTGGCGAGGCCGAGAAGGCGACGCGGGAGGCACCGAAGGGGCCCACGAAAGACCCGGCGACACCGCCGCAGGTTGCCGCGGGTGGACCGATCACGAGTATCGCCGCCGAGCTGCGTGAGCTGGCATCGCTGCGCGACGCGGGGATTCTGACGCAGCAGGAATTCGAAGAGCAGAAAAAGCGCCTGCTGCCAAGCTGATCCGGTGCCCGGGCACTGTGTATTCGTCAGTTGGGCACAGTATGTAGGAATACTTCAGTGAAGGCGCCTGATGGACAACCCGATCACCCATACTTCTGACGCCGCGCCGATGCGGGTGCAGGCGTTGTTTCGCTATCCGGTGAAGTCAATGCTCGGCGAAACCCTCGATCGCCTGCTGGTTGACGAGCACGGCGCCGAGGGCGACCGGCGACTTGCGCTAGTCGACGGTGAAACGGGGCACGTGGCCAGCGCCAAGAATCCGCGGCTATGGCGCGATCTCTTGACGTGTACCGCGCACGCTGATTCCCAGGGTGTGCGCATCAGCATGCCCGACGGATCCGACGTGGCCGCCGATGATCCCGGCGTCGACGAGCTGATCTCGCGGCTGACCGGCCGGCGGGTCCGGCTGGTCGCTCAACGCCCCGAGGGCGCAACACTGGTGCGTCCCGATCCGGAGAAGCTGCTGGAACTCGGTCTCGACGCCGAGGTGGGCGGTCGCATTCTGCGGATCGCTGCGGCCACCCCGGGCGAGTCGTTCACCGACGAAGCTCCATTGCATGCGATCACGACGGCCACCCTGGGGCACATCGGCGTGGAGGCGCTGCGGTATAGGCCGAATCTGGTGATCACAACACCGCCGGACTACCCGCCATATGCCGAAAACGACTGGGTGGGAGGCGAACTCGTCATCGGAAAGACCCGACTGCGCGTCCTCACGGCGACGTCGCGCTGCGTGGTTCCCACCCTCGAGCACGGTCCGTTGCCGCGAGCTCCGCAGGCTCTTCGAATACCGGCGGCCGAAAACCGTTTGAACACAGGCGGTCACGGTGCCCAGCCGTGCGCAGGCGCCTACCTTGCAGCGGTGACCAGGGGCATCATCTGTGTCGGGGACCAAGTCGCTATCGGGCCGTAACCGCGTCTGCAGCAACGCGTTGCAGTAGCGTCACCCACCCAAGTTGCGCACCGCCGTGTCGAGTCCTTCGGCTTGCTCGGTCAACTCGCGGTCGGATAACTCCGCGTGTCCGATCCGCTGCACCAATTCCGGGCGCGTCGCAACCTGCAGGGCCCCTCGATATTCGGTCGAATTCAGATCAGCCGGCGAGACGACCGCGGCTCGGCCGTCCATCACCACCAGCGCCGCGTTCGCGTCTGATGTGGCTATGCCCACTACTAAGCCAACATAATCAGGGAAGTGTCGTAGATCGTTTCGGCACGCTAGCCACCCACCCCGACAATCTTCATCACCAGAAACACCGCCGCCGCGATGAACGCAACGGCGAAAATGCAGACCGCAGCGACAGTAAGCGCGGAGCTGGGAGCGAAGCGCCGGGTGTTCGGCGGTTGCGGCTCGGACACACCGGCGGTTTGGGGCGCGGCCGGCGGAGTGGTGCCCGGTGCGGCACCTCCTGCTGGCTCCAGCCCAGGTATTCGCGTCGGGTCAGGATCGGGAGGTTGCGCGGTCATGGATATCACCGGCCTTTCGTCGCTCGCGACAGCGGAAGCATTCGGTCACGTCTCGCCGCGATCCCTCCGTCGGAGCATGGCGGTACCCGCCCACACGCCACCCAAACGGCAGGGGCGGCAGCAGATTAACGATGCCATCCGCGGTGTCAGCGCCGAGTGTTCCAGGATGTATTTGAGGCGACCTGCGCCCAAATCGTCGAAAGGACTGTCTGACCAACAGATTCCAGTTGGGGCGCCTATTGGCGGTGCCGTTAGTTCTCCGAGTTCGGCGTGGGACTCTGCGCAGATTCCCACTTCGCCTCGAGCGACCGTTTCACCCGGGTTCCGGCCGCCAGGTCGAGCTGAAAGGTTTCACCGCCGTCGGTTTCGAACGTGATGAGATACCCCGCGTCGGTGGCGTCCTTGAAGACGACTTTGTAGGGCTGTTCACCCGAGCCGCGGTCCACGGCGATGATGTCGCCAGGGGTGACGTCGTCGATCAGGTCGTTGCCGGAGACTTTGGACATACGGTCGACGTTAGCCGAAGACGCGGCGACCGTCCGCCGGCGCGGTGACCGACCCCACCTAGGGCTGCAGGAAGGCTTTGATGGCGCGCCGCTCATCCATGGCCCGGTAGGCCTCGGCGACCTGCTCGAGGGGCGGGCGCAGGTCAAACACCTTCAACGCCATTTGATGCCGCACCCGATGGACGGGCGCTGTTCGGGATCTACCGGTTGCCCGGCCAGTACCGCGTCGACGGCGGAGCGCACGTCCGCGGCCGTGACCGGTCGGCCGTTTTTGGGCCGCGAATCGTCGAGCTGGCCGCGGTATACCAGTCGACGTTCTCCGTTGAAAACGAATGTGTCCGGGGTGCAAGCTGCCGAGTACGCGCGGGCAACGTCTTGGCTTTCGTCGTAGAGGTACGGGAACGTCCAGCGATGGCTGCGGGCTTCCGCGACCATCTGATCGGGCCCGTCCTGCGGGTAGGTAATCACGTCATTGCTCGAAATGCCCACCATCGCAACGCCTTGGTCGGCGAGGTCACGGCCAAGCGCGGCAAGCCCGTCGGCAACGTGCTTCACGTACGGGCAGTGATTGCAGATGAAGGTGACAACCAGCGCCGGACCCGTCAGATCGTCGCTACTGAGCGTGCGGCCGGTGGCCGGCTCGGGCAGGGCAAACGCGGGAGCAACAGTGCCGAGGGCGAGCATGCTGGACTCGATGGCCATGCCGGCCAGAGTATCGGCATATCGCGCGTTCGCGCACTATACGGGACTGCGCGTGCGAAACATATTGAGCTGCATGCAAAATCAATGCGGCTACCGGATCGGTGGCGGTCGGCGATCAGTGACCTGACACACTCCGTGTTTGATCGGCCCAGTTCGTGGAATCACACACCAGACACGAACGAACATTCTTGGCCAACGCCTCAAGGAGAATGATGAGTGAGCACAATAAGGCCGACGAAGCGCGCCGAGGCCTGATCGACTCGGTTAAAGGCAAAGCCAAAGAGGTCGTCGGCGCTGTTACGGGCAACGAATCGCTGACCGCCGAGGGACAACTCGAGCAGACCCAGGCGCATGAACGCAAAGAAGCAAATGCGACCGAGGCCGTTGCCGAAGCCCAGGTCAAGCAGGCGCAAGAGGAAGCGGCCGAAGCCAGGGTCGAAGGCGCCCAACAACGCCTGGCGGCGAACGTCCAGGCCGTGGCCGCCGAGGATTCGATCGAGGCCCGAGAGGCCGCGCAGAAGCGTGCGGCCGACCGAGCGGCACATCAGCAGGCGAACGCCGCAAAGACCCAGGCCGAGCTGGACGCCCAGCGCGATACACAACGGGCGGAGGCCGAAGAGCGCGCAGAAATTCGCGAGGCGTCCGAGGAGGTCATCGACGCCGTCGCCGAACACCAGACCTCGGTTCAGGTGGCCCGCAACGACGAGTCGGAGGCCGACCGCCTGCGACGCCATGCCCAGAACGTGACCGACGAAGCCGACCTGCCCTGACGGCGGGTCTCACACAGGAGAAGTTGATGAAAATTTCCGAAGTCCCGTTGGCAGTCCTGCGGTTCCACTACCAACTCGCCAGATTTCCGCTGCAGTTGATCGAGGATCGGGTCGTCAACCGCATCCCCACGGAAGCGCCCGCGCGACTGCTGTACGAGCGCTCGCTTGGCATGCTCGACACCACGATCGGCAATGCGCTCGGCGACACGACGATCGTCGAAAGGGGGGCCGCCCTCGTCGAACGCAGCGATGCACTGGGCCGTGCGGCTCAACTGGACGCAAAAGCCGCGGCCAGAAGGCAACAGGCCGACACGAAGCTCAAGGGCGCCCGCGACGAGGCGATCCAGGAGCGACAGGAAGCGCAGGCGGCCGCCCAACAGGAAGCCAAAGAGGCGCGCATCACCGCCGAGCAGCGCAAACGAGAAGCGGCGCAGTCGGCGCAGCAGCAGAGTGCGGCGGCCAAGCAGCGCGCCGACGAGGCGGCCGCCAAGCAGAAACAGACCGTCGAGTCAGTCAAGCGCCAGGTGGAAAACCGGACGCAAGCGGCCGAGAAGGCCGCGGCGAAGGCTGCGGCGGCCAAGGTCGATGAGGCCGAGGACAAGCTCGGGGAGGCTACCGCCAAGCGCGCCGAAGCGGATCGTGTCGCGGAGCTGGCGGCCGCCGAGAAGCGGCAACGGCAAGAGGAGAGGGCGAACGACTGACGCGTCTCAGGTTTGTGGCGAACCCTGGTTGACCTTGTTAACCGCAAACGTCGCAGCCTGGGCGGTCATCCCGGCGTCGATGTAGGAAACGTGCGCAATGATGTTGCCGCCGCCAGAGCAGATCGGGTCGTCGGGCGCGCACAAGCTGGTGACCTTGGCGCCATAGGCCGGATTGATCGTTGGTAGCGGTTGGCCGCCCCACAGCATGCTGGAGAACTGACTGGTGGGCTCGCCGAAGAGGGCGACGGCGGCGACGTGGTTCGCCACCGATGCCGGCATCGCGTTGGTGGCCAGGTCGATCACCGTCGAGCCCTGGGAGTATCCGCCGAGCACGATCCGGGAATTCGGGCAACTGGCCACGACGTCCTGGATGTGAGCGCTCGCGTCGGCGGAACCGGCGTTGGCGCTGTTGTGGTAGTCGTCGTTGGCGGGGTAGTTGACCGGGTAGACATCGACAGACTTACCACCGAGCTGCGACGTCAGCGAGTCGACGAAGGCCTGTCCGATGTTGCCGAGACCGGGCTCCTGATGCGTGCCCCGGGCGAAAACCACGGAGACGTCCGAGCAGGGATCCGCGGCCGCGGTGGGGCTCCCGAGGGGTGCACTCAGCAGTGTCCATGTCATCACAACCGAGATACCGACCAAGCGAGCAAGTGTGCGTGCACTCATGCCGGAATCCTGTCATATCGCCGGTCACCGCTGTCCCGGCGGTTGGCGCTCGGGCAATCAGACACGTTCGAGCGGAACGAATGACGTTGCAGCCCAACGCCGATGTCTATGATTCGGTGGTTCGGATGCGAATGGCACCTGACCACTCGCTGTCGGGGTCGACGACATTGCCACGTTGGCTGATCTCCACGGCAGCCGATCTGGCGAGCCGCCGTGCGGCCTCCCGCGCGTCGTCCATCAACTCGCGCCAACTGTCGCCGCCCACCGCACGGGCGGCGTCCGACGGGCAGATGCTGCTCCTGGGGCCACGATGGGAGGCCAATGCGCGGATCGACGACTCGAGCCGCTGTATCATCGGCCCGTCACCGAGGGCGACATCGGCATGGTCGGCGCCTCGGCCACCGCCGCCCGACACACGTTCTAATTCGGCACGCAATCGCTCGCCCACCCCACCAGTCAAGGCCACGGCGCCGCCCGTTCGCCACTTCTGTTGGAACCGCGCCCGACGCGCAGGCATTGAACGAGCATGCCGCCCACTCTCGGGAAAAGACACGCCTCCGCACCGAGTGCGGGCTGACCTCGCAGATCGGCTCCTTGACGTCAATCGGATCTACCACGAGCGGGATATCGACCGGTTTCCCCGCGCGCGTCAGGTGCTGGGCGATTCCCCGACGCCGACCGCGTCGCGGCCATCGATATTTCGTCGAGGCCGGCTACGAAGTCCATCTGAATCTCAGCCCGCCGGTCATCGTCTACGAGGGCTGGTTGGACGACTGGGCCGAGCTGTTGCAGCAGGTGGCCGACAACACAGCGAGCGCAGCAAGCAGCAACTCGCGGCCGAAGTCATATTCCTGACGCACAACCAAGGCCCGCACGACGTGAACCTCGGCTGGCACCCGAAAGGGGGAGGAGTTGCTCTGGCGGCCGGATCTGCAACAACTCAAGCGCAGCCAGAGCGGGCAGTGGAACGTTCGCTACAAGAGCCCGGGGAGGGGCCGCTGGGTGCAGGATTTGACCGACCTACTCGCGGTCACGCTGCCGGCTGCGCTACGCGTTCTGACGCCGAGCGGCACCGACCGTCACCGGCCGCGCCACTGCGGTTTGCGCTTCTCGGCCCAGGCCCGCAGTCCCTCGGCGACGTCCTCGGTCGCGCCGGCCACCTTCCGCATGGTCTCGCCGAAGCGCACGGATTCGATCCAGCCCATGTCGGCGGTTCGCCACGCCACTTCTTTGGTCGCCCGCTGGGCCAGCGGTGCGGCCTCGGTGAGGATGCGTGCCCACGCTCGGGCTTCGGCCTGCAGTTGGTCGGGCTCGACCAGCTTCCAGACCAGACCGATTTCCTTGGCCCGTTCGGCGCTCATGGGTTTTCCGGTCAGCAGCAACTCCATCGCGTTGGCCCAGCCCACCCGATGCGGGAGCCGAATGGCTCCGACGATGGTGGGCACCCCGATCGACACCTCGGGGAAGCAGAACGTGGCCTCGGTGCTGGCGATGACGAAGTCGCAGAACAGCACCCCGGTCACGCCGTAGCCGATGCACGGACCGTGCACGGCGGCGATGGTCGGTTTGAATAATTCCATGCCGGATTCGAACGAGTTGATGGTCGGCTTCTCCCAGAAGGTGCCCCCGAAGGTGCCGACCGAGCCTTCGCCATCCTTGAGGTCGCCGCCGGCGCAGAAGACGCTGCCGTTGGCCGTCAGGATCCCGACCCACGCGTCCAGGTCGTCGCGGAAGCGATCCCAGGCGCCGTTGAGGTCTTGGCGAAGCGTGCCGTTGATGGCGTTGCGCGCCTCAGGGCGGTTCAGGGTGATGGTGGCGACGTGGTCTTGCAGCTCATAGGTGACCAGACTCATGACTGCAGACTATTGCGCCGGGCCCACGCCATCGTCATAAGCCGGTAACAAACCTATTTTCACGGTGTGCGCGGGCGGCGAAAATCATCGAAAATCCCAGAGCGCCCAACGGTTTTCGTGGGCGAGGCTTCGACGTCGTCGAAATGCACATGTACCCGCTCGAAGGGTTTAACCCGTTCGGCTTTGACCTTCTTGGTGTAGGTCCGCCGATCCGCCATCGTCAGATCCGCGTCGTCGCTGAACGCGCCCAGCAGGGCGCGCGGGTAGAGCCGCTCCACCAAGACGACATTGACCTCGGCGCACATCACCAGCGCCACCGACGCGAGGAACAGAAACGCCAATACGCCCAAAACCAGTGCGAACACGCTGTTGGTGGCGCTGGCCCTTTTCACGGTGTGCGCCACATAGCCGGCCCCGAACCACTGCAACATCTGCCAAATAAACGCTGCGGCAACCGCTCCCGGCAGTACTTGCCGGTATGTCAGTCCGCGCGCGGTCGTCACGCGAAAGGCCACCAGGCAGATCAGTGCGTTGATCGCCACCGCGGCCAGTGCGAGGCCGATCTTGCTGAAGATGCCGAGCGCTCCGGTGGCATGGCCCGCCGCAGCCAATACGGTGGTCGCGATGGCGGCCGATCCGAGTACCAACAGCAACAGGAGGCTGCGCAAACGGGATCGAATCGGGTTGGGGCGCTTGTGCTTCGGCACCGCCCACACCGTGTCCATCGCGTTCTGCAGCGCCTGTCCCACGCCCAGACCGCCGTAGAGCGCGCCGAGCAGTCCCACGACAACGCCCACGGCTCCGCCGCTGAGCCCCTGGGGGTGGTGCAGCTGGTCGCCGAGTACCGGGAACTGGCTCAAGGTGCTGTGCAGCACCTGTGCCTGCAGGTCGGGCCGGCCGGCCAGCACCACGCCCAGGCCGGTGGTCAGCAGCAGCAGCAGCGGAAACAGCGATACCAGTCCGTAGTAGGTGATCAGGGCGGCGAGGTACCCGCCCTGATCGTCGTTGTACTTGTAGACGACACCGACGATCACGCCGACGACTCGATTCCGTCGCTGCAGCCTGTCCAGCCAACCGACCATGGCCGATCACTTCCCCCGCAAGCCGGCATCCAATTCAACGCACTCGCCACGTGATACCCGGATTCGGCTGCCATCAACCCGCCGCTAGATCGACGCGTTGAGGTTACGGCCGCGCGGGTGCCTATTCTGTGCGGAGTGGCCGAACCGTCTGCAGCGCAGTTGCGCAAACAGCTCGACGCAGTGACGCTGCGCGATGCCGCCCGGATCGGCCGGCGCCTGAAGAACCTGCGAGGAACCTCGCCCGAGAAGTTGCGGCAGCTGGCCGACGAGGTCGCGGCGGCGCAGGCGGTGATCGCCACCCGTCACGCCGCCGTGCCGACGATCACCTATCCCGACCTGCCGGTCAGCGAACGGCGGCAGGAAATTGCCGAGGCGATACGGGCGCATCAGGTGGTGGTGATCGCCGTGCCCGCAAATCCTCCGCCCGCCCAGACCGAGGCGATCGCCGACATCCGCGCGCAGCTCAATCGGCTGTTACCGGCCGGTTTCGTCACCGCCACGGGGCCTGCGCACCTCGCCGATCTCACCCGCTACCTACTGGGGATTCGTCGCCGCCTGGATGGGCTGCGCCACGCCGTCCAGGCCGATCGGGAGCGCATGCAGCGGGTGCACGCCGTGCAGGACGCCTACGGCCACCTGGTGCATGAACTGCCGCCGCCGGCCAAGGCGGCCGCCGACGTTCGCGATATCGCCCGGCAGATCGAGGAACTCAGGGTGAGCCTGTGGGCGCAACAACTCGGCACGCCTCGTCCGGTCAGCGAGCAGCGGATCTACCGCGCGATCGACGCGGCGCGCGACCGTTGGTGATTGCTTTCCCCGCCACTTTCAACCTATAGCGCATATGGGGGCTTGCCGCAAGACCCGGGTGATGATGCAAAATCGCTGTCTTCGAGCAGAATTCAGGGGATTCGGAGTGGCGAAGTGGATGTTTCGCGGAAATCAGAGAACTCGCCCGGGGACATCACGCATGCCGTGCTCATCGCCGGGGGCGGCCCGACAGGGCTGATGTTGGCGGGCGAATTGGCTTTGGCGGGGGTCGATGCCGCCATTGTCGAGCGGCGCGCCGGCCAGGATCTGATCGGGGCGCGGGCCGGCGGTCTGCATTCCCGCACCATCGAAGTTCTCGATCAGCGTGGCATCGCCGATCGGTTCCTGTCCCGGGGCCAGGTGGCGCAGGTCGCCGGGTTCGCGCAGATCCGGCTGGACATCAGCGACTTTCCCACCCGGCATCCGTACGGACTCGCGCTGTGGCAGAACGAGATCGAATGCATCCTGTCCGACTGGGTCGGCGAGCTCGGCGTGCCGATCTACCGCGGCGAAGGGGTAACGACCGTCGGCCAGGACGGCAGCGGCGTCGACGTCGGTCTGTCCGATGGCCGGATGATGCGCGGGCAGTATCTCGTCGGGTGCGACGGAGGACGCAGCGTCATCCGCAAAGCGGCCGGCATCGAATTTCCGGGATGGGACGCGACGACGAGCTATCTGCTCGCCGAGGTCGAAATGAATTTCGAGACGGGACAAACCCCGCAGTGGGGCATCCGCCACGACACGCTCGGCGTGCATGCCCTGTCCACCGCCGAGGAGGGCGGGCCGGTTCGGGTGATGGTCACCGAGGCGCACCTTGGACCGGCCACCGAACCCAGGCTGCGCGACTTGAGTGAGGCACTCGTCGCCGTATACGGGACCGACTATGGGATCCACAGTCCCACTTGGCTTTCCCGGTTCACCGACGCGGCGCGGCAGGCCGCCACCTACCGCCGAGGGCGCGTCTTGCTCGCCGGCGACGCCGCACACATCCATCACCCGGTGGGCGGGCAGGGCCTCAACACCGGCGTGCAAGACGCGGTGAATCTGGGTTGGAAGCTGGGCCAGGTGGTCAACGGGACATCACCCGACAGCCTCCTGGACAGCTACCACGCCGAACGGCACCCGGTTGCCCAGCGCGTGCTGCGCAACGCGTTGGCGCAGATGGCGCTTCTTCGCCCCGACGAACGCACCAAGGCACTGCGCGACACCGTGTCCGACGTTCTGGGCATGGACCAACCGCGCACATGCTTCGCCGCGATGATGTCTGGCCTGGACATCCGTTACGACCTGGGTGGAGGGCACCCGCTGGTGGGCCGCCGGATGCCCGACCTGGACCTGGTCACCGCCGACGGGCCGCGGCGCGTGTTCGACCTGCTGCGAGACGGCCGCCCGCTGCTGTTGAATTCCGGGGATGCTGACGGCATCGACATCGAGTCCTGGGCGGACCGGGTACGGGTAGTCTGCGCGAAACATGTTGCCCAGTACGTACTTCCGGTGCTGGGCGCGGTGAGCGAGCCGCCCGCCGTGTTGATCCGGCCGGACGGCCACGTCGCCTGGGTCGGCGCCGAAACCGACCCGGCGCTACGCGACGCCCTCAATACCTGGTTCGGGCCGCCTACCGCGACGCACGCACGATTCACGCAGCGGAAATGGTGACTTGTACTGGCCGACGCAGGGTGTAACGTGCGGGTTCGCTGTTCGAGAGCAGGAAGCACCTGGACATGGCAATTGACCAACCGCCGACGCCGCCCATGGATTGGGCCGAGGCCCAACCCTTGCTGAGGCCGGTGCTGCGCCCGCAGAGCTACGTCAACCACATGGTCAACACCGGGGCTCTGCCCTGGGTCCGCCCGGTGTTCCCCTTCATCAACGAGATGGTCGTGGTCGACCTGCCCACGGTGCGGGCAATGGTGACGCCGGCGGAAACGGACGCTTGGGGCATCAGCGGCGATCAGGCCTTCACGACGGCCCGGGAGAACCTGTCCGCGCATCAGCAGGCCTTCCAGCCGGGCGAGAAGTTCCTGTTGAAAGACGCGGACGGCGGCACCTATATAGATTCGATGATCCTGGCGACCGGTTGGCTGGGCTCGCTGGCGGTGACGGACGGCCCCCGCCCACTGGTGTTTTTCCCGGGCGACGGCGTGTTACTGCTGGGCACCGACGCGCCCGACAATGCCACGGACCTCTTCGAGGTCGCCGAGCAGATGTACCTCGATGCCGATCAGCCCATCTCGCCGCAGGGCTACACGATCGAGGGCAGCATCATCGCGCCGTTCGATCAGGCCGGCCCGCACCCCCTGCGCGCTTTGGCATTGAGGGCTCGAACCCTGTTGGCCACAAGGGAATACAGCCACCAGACCGAGTTCTTGCGGGAGCACTATGAGCGCGAGTTGTTCCCGCAATACGTCGCCGACGCGCAAATGATCGAGACAGCCTGGGGCCGGCGCAGCACGGCGGTGTGGGGGCAGGGCATTCCCTGGGAGCTGCCGCAAACCGATTACGTGACGTTTTTGGTCGGCGAACCGTCGAATGTGTCCGACAGGTTCACCGTGCCTTTCCCGACCGTGGTCGATGCGGTGGGCATCCTTCCCGTCGCCGGAATCAACCCGGTCCGTTACCGGGCCAACGAATGGCCGACGGTCGAGATGCTGACGACGCTGAAGGCGCACGCCATCGACCTACCGAGCGAATGACGATGTTCACGCGAGCCAGGCCCGCGACCCGCTAGTCCGGCGGCTCGCTGGTCGTGCCGCGGGCGGCCGCTTGTTCGCGGTCGCCGCGGTTGCCGGGGACACCTTCGGCTTCGCTTTCCTCGGTAACCTTCTCCTCGAGCTGATCGACGATGTTTTCCAGCTCCTGAGCGCGGCTCAGCGGGTCTTTGTCGGGTTTGGTCATTTCGCTTTCCATCGGCCTGGGTGGGGGACGGGTCCCGGCGCCGGGAACCCGCCGCTATCCCATACCCGATCGCGCGTTCGCTAACCAGACCAGGCAGTCGCGCGACAGGCGAGACACAGCGCCGCGGCGGTGGAAGTATCGCACGAGTGGCTACCGAGAAACCTCAGACGATCTCTTACCCGGCTGCCGACGCCCGCCAGCGTCGCCACCAGCCCGATCCGCTGGACCCGCACGTCATCGTCCTTTTCGGTGCGACGGGCGATCTGGCGAAGCGAAAGCTGATTCCCGGCCTGGCCTACTTGAATCAGTCCGAGTTGGCGCCCGACATCCAAATCATCGCGACATCGCTCGAAGACATCAGCAGTGACGAATTCCGCGAGCTCGCAAAGAACGCGATTGACGAGTTCGGCACGCACAAGCTCTCGTCCGAGCAGTGGGCCAGCTTCGCAAAAATCATCTGTTACGTGCCGCAGGGCGCTGGACCGGAAGCCCTCGCCGAGGCAGTCGCCGACGCCGAAGACAATCTGGGCCCCGATGTGCGGCGCCTGCATTACCTGTCGGTCCCCCCTAAAGCGGCGCGCGACGTGATCACGATGCTGCGCGACGCAAAGCTCGTCGAGCGCTCCCGGGTGGTGATGGAGAAGCCCTTCGGCACCGACCTGGCCAGCGCGGTGGCGCTGAACGACTTCGTGCACGAAACCTTCGAAGAATCCCAGATTTTCCGTATTGACCACTTCTTGGGGAAGGAAGCCGCGCAGAACATCTTGGCGTTCCGCTTCGCCAACGGCCTATTCGAGCCGATCTGGAACCGCAACTTCATCGACCATATTCAAATCGACATTCCCGAGGCCCTGGGTTTGGATCAGCGGGCGAACTTTTACGAAGAGACCGGCGCCTACAAGGACATGGTGGTGACCCACCTGTTTCAGGTGATGGCGTTCACGGTGATGGAACCGCCGACGGCGCTCGAGCCGTTTGCCATCAGCGAGGAGAAGAACAAGGTCTTTCGGTCGATGTTGCCGGTCAAGCCCTCCAACGTGGTGCGCGGTCAATACAGCGGCTACCGCGACGAGGACGGCATCGCGAAAGATTCCGACACCGAGACGTTCATCGCGCTCAAGGTGGGAATCGACAACTGGCGATGGGCCGGGGTGCCCATCTACTTGCGCACCGGCAAGAAGATGGCAGAGGGCATTCGCATCGTCTCGATCGCGTTCAAAGAGGCCCCGCGAACCATGTTCCCGCCCGGATCCGGGGTGGGCACCCAGGGCCCCGATCACCTCACGTTCGACCTTGCCGACAACTCGAAGGTTTCGCTGTCCTTCTATGGCAAGCGGCCCGGGCCC
Organism: Mycobacterium sp.; assembly: GCF_036273375.1. Classification (GTDB taxonomy): domain Bacteria; phylum Actinomycetota; class Actinomycetes; order Mycobacteriales; family Mycobacteriaceae; genus Mycobacterium. The sequence goes on from NZ_DASUHS010000103.1 coordinate 59,210, forward strand.
GGCATGAAGCTGGACAAACTGTCCATGCAATTTTCCTCACAGGAGATCGACACCGTCGTGGACGTGCTGGAGGCCTACGAACGACTGATCCTCGATGCGATGCGGGGCGACCACACGCTGTTCAATACCGCGGAGGGCATCGAATCATTGTGGGAGCGTTCGGAAGATCTGCTCACCGATCCGCCGCCGGCCAAGCTGTATCAGCCGGGCACATGGGGTCCGAATGCTATTCACCAGTTGATCGCACCCAATGCGTGGCGGCTGCCATTCGAGCGGGAGTGGCGCCAAGCCAGGCCCTAGCGGAAGCGGTGAACCACCCGCGGCCTCAGCTCAATTCGGCACCGAGGTAACTGATCGCGTGACGGAATTCCTTGAGGATTTCGTTGTCGGGCAGCACGAATCCGTAGTCGGCATACACCTGTTCGGTGGGGTGGCGGGTGACGTTCCAGCCGGTGGCACCAAGGTGCTCAGCGGCGGGGCGGCGCTCCCCGAGCCAGACCAGCTCGGCGACGTCGATGTCCAGTCCGTGCTGCCGCCACGCGCTGCGCATCGCCCGGGCCCGTTCGTCGGTGAAGACGCTCATGTCGGTGATGTTCTCGGTGGCCAGCCGGCTGCCCGGGGCGCTGAGCGCGGTGATGTTGTCCAACAACCGGTCCTGGGCTTCGGGCGGTAGATAGGGCAGCAAGCCTTCGGCGATCCAGGCGGTGGGGGCGTTGGTGTCAAAGGCGCTGTCGCGCAGCGCCGTTGGCCAATCATCGCGAAGATCGATAGCGACGGTTCGGCGCTCGGCGGTCGGTTCGGCACCGATCTGGGCAAGTGCGGCGGTTTTGAAGGCGATGACCTCAGGCTGGTCGACCTCGAAAACCACGGTGCCCGAAGGCCAAGGCAACCGATAGGCCCGCGCGTCGAGCCCGGCGGCCAAGATGACGGCCTGCCGGATTCCGGCCGCGGTGGCGGCGCCGAAGAAATCATCGAAAAATTTGGTCCGCACCGTCATCTGCTCGCGTCGCTGCTGCAGCGTCATCGGCATGTCGTCGGTGTCAAGCGGGATCTGGCCATCCAGCATGCGGGTGAAGAAGGGGTGCCCGACCGCCCGCACCAACGGCTCAGCGAACCGGTCGTCAAGCAGCGGGTCCGGTTCGCGGGACGCCAGCGCCCGGGAGGCCGCCACCATCGTCGCCGTCGCCCCCACACTGGAGGCCAGGTCCCAGCTGTCGCCCTCGCTACGCGCGGAGCCCAATGATGACATTCGCTTCCCCTTCCGGAATCCACCCGCCGCGTCGGCCATTCGCCCTCGGCGCCGCTCACGACCGGCGGCTACACCACCGGTACCGAAGGGTACTTTCTGGCTATGCCGCGCGCACCACACACCCGTCGTGCAGGCATTTGACTCCCGGCCCCACTGCTCGACGACTCCGAAAGTGAACTACTCCATGGCACCGACCCTGCGCCCGCGCCGATCCGCCCTCTACCTGCCCGGCAATAAGCCCCGCGCGCTGGAGAAGGGCAAATCGCTGCCGGCGGACGTGCTGATCTTCGACCTCGAGGATGCGGTGGGACCCGATGCGAAAGCCGATTCGAGGAAGACGGTGTGCGACTCGATCTCGTCGGAGAGCTACCGGCCCCGCGAGGTGGTGGTGCGTATCAACGGCTTGGACACCGATTGGCACGACGACGACCTGGCCGCCGTGGCCGCATCGACGGCCGACGGCGTGTTGGTGCCGAAAGTCGAGACGGGTCAACAGGTTCAAGCGCTGGCCAACGCGCTCGACACCTTGGGAGCGCCGAAGTCATTGCAACTGTGGGTGATGATCGAAACACCCCGGGCCTTCCTGCGGGCCGAGGAGGTCGCGTCGGCCAGCGATCGCCTGGCCGGATTGGTGGTGGGGACCAACGACCTGGTCAACGAGCTGCACGGCGTGCACGTCCCCGGGCGCGCACCCGCCGTACCCGCCCTCGGCCTGGCTCTGTTGGGAGCGAGGGCGGCCGGAAAGGTCATTTTGGACGGGGTGTTCAACGACATCACCGACGAGGGCGCATTCCGGGCCGAGGCCCAGCAGGGCCGCGAGATGGGATTCGACGGCAAGACCCTGATCCACCCGTCGCAGATCGCCCCCGCCAACCAGCTGTTCGGTCCGTCACACAAGGAGCTGGACGACGCGCGCAAGATCGTCTCGGCTTACGAGCAGGCGCAGGCCGCCGGAACCAGCGTGATCACGGTCGATGGTCGCATGATCGAGAGCCTGCACGTCCGCGACGCCCAGCGAATCCTCACCCTCGCGGATCTGATCTCCGAGATGGAATCCGCCTCCTAAGGCGGTGCTCATGTCGGGTGCGTAGCTGCGGGTGCGTGACGGCGGCCCGCAACGGGCGTTCGGTGCCGGCCACACGGTAGGTTGAACGCGTTCGGAGACGACTCGAGAGGAGATGACGTGGGCCAGACCGAGGCCATGGCCGAGGCCGACCGCGCGTGGATGATCGATACGCTGCTCGCGCTACTGCAGACCCCGAGCCCGTCGGGACGCACGGACGCGGTGATGCAGGTGATCGGCGGCATCTTCGACGACTTCGGGGTGCCGTTCACCCTCACCCGGCGCGGCGCGCTGACCGCCGAACTGCCGGGCAAGTCCGCGACGATCGACCGCGCACTGGTGGTGCACTCCGACACCATCGGCTGCATGGTCCGCGAGCTCAAGGACAACGGCCGCCTCGAACTGGTTCCGGTCGGCACCTTTTCGGCGCGGTTCGCCGCGGGCGCCCGGGTGCGCATCTTCATCGACGACCCCGACGAGTTCATCACCGGCACCGTCATGCCGCTGAAAGCCAGTGGGCACGCGTTCGGTGACGAGATCGACACCCAACCCACGAATTGGGAGCACGTCGAGGTTCGCATCGACCGCAAGGTGTCCACGCGGGAAGACCTGCTTCGGCTCGGCCTGCAAATCGGTGACTTCGTGGCGTTGATCACCAGCCCCGAGCTCACCGCCGACGGTTTCATCGTCTCTCGTCACCTGGACGGGAAGGCGGGCGTCGCGATCGCGCTCGCGCTGGCCAAGAACTTCTCCGAGAACAAAGTGGTGCTGCCGCACCGCACCACGATCATGGTCACCATCACCGAAGAGGTCGGCCACGGAGCCAGCCACGGCCTGCCCGCGGATGTCGCCGAGCTGGTCTCGGTGGACAATGCGGTGTGTGCGCCCGGCCAGCACTCCCTCGAGGATGGTGTGACGATCCCGATGGCGGATATGCACGGCCCGTTCGACTACCACCTGACCCGCAAACTCTGCCGGGTGGCACAGGAGCAGGGAATCCCCTTCGCCCGCGACGTTTTTCGCTACTACCGGTCCGATGCGGCGGCGGCTATCGAGGCCGGGGCCAACACCCGCGCCGCGCTGGTCGGCTTCGGCGTCGACGGCAGCCATGGCTGGGAGCGCACCCACATCGATTCGCTGCAAGCGGCCTACCACCTGCTGCACGCCTGGCTGCAGACACCGTTGACGTTCGCCAAGTGGGACGCCAAGCCGACCGGCAGCCTGCGCGACTTCCCCTCGTCAGAGCAGCCCGCACCCAGCGAGCGGTGGGTGCCGCTGTCCCGCGGCGATTTCGAGAGCCCCGGCGACGCGTCGCCCGGGACACATTGGCCGCCGGAGGGACCCCAGGCCTGAGGCCGTTACATCTGTGCCCAGACGATCTTCGTCTGTAGGTAGGTCTCGATACCCGCCTTGCCGGACTCGTGGCCCCAGCCGGACTGCTTGTAGCCGCCGAACGGCATCGAGTGGTCGTACGGGAAAGCACAATTGAGCCCGACGGTTCCGGCCTTGAGCCGCTTGGCCAGTCGATGGGAGCGGCCAAGGTCCTGGTCGAGGAACAGCTCGGCTCGTTCACCGACTGCGGCACCGAAGCCCTCATTGAGGCGGTGGTGCGTACGAAAGCCAACGCCGAATCCGGGATCTGGTCCGGCAAGCCCGACTACGAGCGGGCCAAGATCCTGTGGCGCGCCGCCGACCTGATCGACGAGACGCCGCGCTGCTCGCCGAGCTCGAAATGCTCAACGCCGGAATGTATCTCGCTCAAGCCGAGATGCAGGTGAAGATCGGCGCCGAGTGGTTCCGCTACTACGCCTCCTCCTGAACTGAATGCGGCAGAAGTTGCGCGCTTAACCCCATGCTGTCTATGACATTCGGAAGAAAGGGCGCCGGCGGTTACCGACCGCGGGCGATCCGGTCGGCACGCCAGCATCGGGACTGCATCGGGACGTCGATCGCATCGGCGCCCGGGAAACGCTCGGTCAGGAGGGCTCGAGCGTTGTCGAGGCGCTGCGCGCGGTCATCCGGCGAGGCGATGATCACCCGGCTGTATGTGCCGAGCAACGCGACGACGTCGTCGATCGTCATAGTCCGCATGAATGCGAACGTCTCGCGGGCGACGTTGTGGAAGATCTGCGGATCGGGTAGCACGACGTTCTCGTGGCGGCGGCGGAAGCGGTCGGGTGCGTCCGCCTCGGTCGTGTCGTCGCCGGGCAGCAGGTCGAGGTCGCGAACCCAGTCCACGTCGCGATCGCGACTCGTCCAGATCAGCCCGAACCGCCCGCCGTCGCGCAGTACGCGGCCGATTTCCGGAACGGCCCGTTCGGAATCCATCCAGTGCCACGCCGACGAGACGAACACCGCATCGGCGGAATGGTCGGGGAGGGGAATCGCCTCACCGGTGCCCTCCACGGCGCGAATCTCCGGAGACCGCCCGGCCAGCACCGCGCGCATCCGCGCATCGGGCTCGACGGCGATGACTTGCGCCGCCCGGCCGACGAGCGTGCGGGTGAACAGTCCGGTGCCCGCACCGACGTCGACGGCCACCTCACACTCGGGTGGCAACAACCAGTCCACTGCCTGGTGCGGAGGGTGCGGCCGCAGGCCGTCGTAGTGCTCGGCGATCGAACCGAAGGACATCGCGCGTTCTTGACGATCGGTCACACGCGACAAGGTAATCCCGCTCGCTGTGCGAGGCATTAGACGTCACGGCGCGTCACCAGTTCGCGCTGTGGTTGACGAGCGCCTCGGCGATGAGCCCGGTTCCAAAGACCAGGAACAACAGCCGCACCGACATCGGACCGTAACGGGTGAGGGCACGCACGATCGCACGCTGAATGCGCTTGGCTCGCATGGTTTTTCTCATCGACAGGGCAAGGATCAGCAGCGGCGGCGAGAGAGCGACCAATACACGATGATGACCAGTGGCCAGAGCGGCGGCCGCGGGTGCAGCGCGGCGAGTATCGCCAGCCCGGTGAGATAGGGCACGGCGGTCGGGGCTTGGCCGTGCCCACCGCCAACCCCAGGAACCCCAACAGCCACGGCCGTTGCCGCATCGCCGCCAGCGCCTACCCCGGTGCCGATGATTGTGCGGTCAGCGGAAAGTAAGCCAGCCCGATCAGCGCGATCCCCAGCAGAAGTTCGCCCCGAAAGCGAATCGCCGGTGTCAGGTGAAAGTCGAGCACCTCGGTGACGAAGCTGATGCCCAGCACGGTGCACACGCCGAAGGTGGTCGTCACCGCAAAAACGCCCGCGATATAGCTCAGGGCGCCGGGAATTGGTGACCGACGACCCAGCCGGCTGTCGAAGATGACGGCCGAGACCACTCCCAGGTTGAGCACATTCAGCGAGTCGAGAAACGCCAGTCCGGCAAGCGCCAGTGCCAGAGCCGCCACGCGTCTGTACCGGGCCTAGCGTGCGGATTCCCCGGCTGCCCGCAGCGGACTGCGCACTGACCACGGCGACAGGATCAAAGCGGCGATCATGCTGCAAACAATACGAGTTCGAGTCCGAACCTATCGGCTGAGGCTGCCCGTTTTCACCGGTGGTTGCACTCTCACCACTGCTGACGTGGGGGGCGACGGTGTTAGCGCAAGTTATGAGCGGCATTATCGAAGCGTCGGCGACGCGCCGGTCTCGATGCCGCGGGTGACGCGGCCAAGCGGTGACAGCACATTAACGGAGGGGCGCCAACAATGACCACACTCACCATGCAGGGTCTACGTGAATCCTCGTCGGGGCTTGGACGTTGGAGTCTTACCAGAGCTCGGACGTGGATGGCTCAAACGTGCGTTACCCGCTGGGAACCGACGCCCGCGGAATCATCATGTACACCGCCGACGGCTACATGTCCGCCCAGATCATGCGCGCGGACCGCGCTCAGATTGCCCGTGGCGATCTCCAACTCGCCGACAACGACGAATTGGCCGCGGCGGCCAGGGGGTACCTGGCCTACGCCGGGCCGTACAGCGTTCTGGACAACGGCATTATCGCCCACCACGTCGACGTCAGCCTGTTACCGAACTGGATCGACGGAACGCAGTACCGCGCAGCGCAAATCGGCGATGACCGCTTGCAGCTCGGCCCCGCCGAGCCCGTGCTCATCAAAGGCAAACTCCGTAACGGACGCCTGATCTGGCAGCGCGCGAAGCCGGCCAAATAGCCTGGCGTGCAATTGGACGTTGAATGTGCGAATGCAGCGCGTCGCGCCGACCTCAGGAGAATTGAATGGGATTGCTCGACCACAAGACCGCGGTCATCACGGGTGCCAACTCAGGCATCGGGCTGGCCACCGCGCAGCGGTTTCTCGTCGAAGGCGCCGACCGGGTGTTCATCACCGGCCGACGCCAGCCCGAACTCGATGATGCGGCAAAGCAATTGGGGCCACGCGCTACCGCCGTATCCGGCGATGTCGGATCGCCGGGGGATCTCGATCGGCTCTACGCCGAGGTCGCGGCCGCCGGCAAGGGCCTCGACATCGTGATGGCCAACGCCGGGTCGACGAGGGTGGCGCTGCTTGGTCAGATCACCGACGACGACCTCGACGCGCTGCTGACCACAAACGTCAAGGGAGTCGTCTACACCGTGCAGAAAGCGCTGCCGCTGCTCAACGACGGCGCCTCCATCATCCTGACCGGCTCCACCACCGCCGACCGTGGCCGCGCCGGCCTGAGTATCTACGCCGCCACGAAGGCGGCCGTTCGATCGCTGGCCCGCGCCTGGGCCACCGAACTCGCCGACCGCAACATCCGGGTCAACGTCATCGTGGCCGGGTCCACGGCCACCCCTGGAAGCAACGCGCTGGCCGCGCAGACCGATCCCCAAGCTTCGATCGAAGAGTTCCGCGCCGGCCGCATCGCCACGATCCCGCTCGGCCGTTTCGCCGATCCGACCGAGATCGCCAATGCCGCAGTGTTTTTGGCCAGCGATCTGTCCAGCTTCACCACCGGATCGACGGTGACCGCCGACGGCGGGTTCAACCAAGTCTGATCTCAATCAGAATGGGACTACCGTCGTATCCAAATTTCGTTGCACATTCCACCGCGCCAAGTCGAGGCTATCGCGGGTTTAGGCCAACCAAAACGCTACTACCACGACTGAACCGTCCGACGGGGCTTAGGCTCGACTCTGTGAGCGCGTACAGCAGGAACAATGTCCACATTGTCGGTGCTCCAGATGGCCCTGTGCTAATCCTGGCTCACGGCTTCGGGTGCGACCAGAACCTTTGGCGCCCGGTCGTCGACCGGCTGCATTCGGACTTCCGACTCGTGTTGATCGACCACGTCGGCTCCGGCCGTTCGGATTTAGGCGCGTGGGATGCGAACAAGTACGCGTCTCTGAACGGATATGCCGACGACATCCTCGACATCGTCGACGAACTCGATCTGCGCGATGTCGTATTCGTCGGCCACTCGGTAGCCGCAATGATCGGGGCGCTGGCGATAAACGAAAATCCAACCCGGTTCAGCAAACTGATCATGGTGACTCCGTCACCCTGTTACATCGACGACGGCGACTATCGCGGCGGTTTCTCACGCGCCGACATCGACGAGCTCCTTGACTCGATGGAGTTGAACTATCTCGGTTGGTCCAATGCGATGGCGCCTGTCATCATGGGTAACCCGGACCGCCCGGAGTTGGGGGATGAGCTAGCTGCGTCGTTCTGCCGCACGGACCCTGATTGTGCACGCGCGTTCGCTCGCGCTACCTTCTTGTCCGACAATCGCGGTGATCTCGGACGGATACCGGTCCCCACACTGGTTGTCGACTGTTCGCAGGATGCGATCGCGCCCCGAGCCGTCGGCGCGTACATCCGCGAACACGTTCCCAATAGCCAGCGGGTCACACTGGAAGCGACAGGGCATTGCCCGCACGTCAGCGACCCCGACGCCACCGCGCGGGAAATTTCGGCGTTCGCGCGATCGACGTGACCAGCGCCGAGATCCACGACCTCTGGGAGAACGCGCCCTGCGGACACCTCGTCACAAGCCGCGACGGGCGGATTATCTGCGCGAACTCGACCATGGTCGGTTGGCTTGGGTACGACCGCGAAGCGCTACACAGCATGTCAATCGCCGACCTATTGACAGCTGGCGGACGCATTCACTACGCCACGCACTTCGGCCCGATCCTGCAGATGAGCGGTGACCTGTCTGGAATCACGATCGACCTGGTGACTGCCGACGGAACACGCCTGCCGATGTTTCTCACCGCGAACACGAAGCGAGGCGCTGAAGGCGGAATAGACCGTGTGCGCATTACCGCGGTGGATGCCGCCGATCGGCGTGCATACGAGCGCGAGCTCATCGAGCAGCGTCGGCTGGCCGAGAATGAGCGCAATCGAGTCCGCGCATTCGCTGAAACGTTGCGCCGCTCACTGCTACCCCCGATCCTTTCGCCGCCGCCAGGCCTGGACGCAGCCGACTACTATTACGCCGCGTCCGTCGATGACATAGGGGGCGACTTCTACGATCTATTCCCACTCTCGTCCGCGAAATGGGGCTTCTTCATTGGTGATGTCTCCGGAAAGGGAGTCGATGCCGCTGTGGTGACAGGATTGACGCGCTACGTATTGCGGTCGGCTGCAGTGTCCAACGACGATCCGGTACAGGTCTTGCACAACCTCAATTCAGTACTCAGACAAGAAATCACTGACGGTCTCAACCAGCTATGCACCGTCATCTATGGAAACTTGACTAGCCACCAAGGCGGATTTGACGTCCAGCTGGCAAGCGGCGGTCACTTGCCTCCGCTGCTTCTCGACGCGAGCGGAGGCGCCTTATACGCCGACACCATTGGGGGCCAGGCCTTAGGCATCACCGCGGACCCTCACTTCATCAGCAGCCGACTAAGTCTCGGCCCCGGCGACACCATGGTGCTGTACACCGATGGCCTGACCGAAGCCCGAACCGGAACCGGTCACGAACGATTCGACGATCATGGTGCGCTGCTTCAGTTCGCGAAGGCTCACGCACCCGCCACAGCAGAAGACATTGTCGATTCCATCCATGACTTGCTTGACCAACTCGGCGGGCGTGTGCAAGACGACGCCGCGGTGCTGGCCTTCGGCGTACCCGTAGCCTGACTCACGCGACCCGTTCGCCATCAGCGCCGGCCATGGTCAGCCAGAGCAATCCACTGCGACCTCAAGGGCTGCGCAAACGGGCGCGCGGGCAATCGCCATAGTCAACCCCCGCGCACACTCAACCGGATTAAGCCGGACCGAGTGCGTGTCAACTCGGGCATTGCGGCTGACATCGTCGCCGTTCAGCCCGTGGCGTTGAGGATCTTGATCGCAAACACGAGCGAGTCGCCGGGCTGGATGCCGGCGCTGGGCTGACCTTCGGGGTAGCCATCCGCGGGGACCATCGCGACGGCAACCGTGGATCCAACTTTTTGCCCTGCAATGGCTTTCTGGAAGCCCGGCACGACTCCGGTAAGCGGGAAGTCAACCGGTGCGCCGCGCTGATAGCTGCTGTCGAACACGGACCCGTCACGTCCGTTGACGCCCATGTAGCAGACGGAGACCCTGGCGGTGCTGGAGACCACCGGTCCATCTCCGGCGTGCAGCGTGTGCACCTGGGTCTGGCTTACGCTGAACGGTGCGGTGACGTTGACGAGCGGAGCGGTCGTATCCGTGGACCCGGTGACCGCGACGCTGCCGGTGGTGCCGCTCAGCGTCCAGTCAGGCGTTCCGCCGTTGTGCGGTGTTGAGGTGGGGCATGAGCCGGCCGCGGTGGCCGTGCCCGCTCCAGCGAGCGTCATAGCGGTTGCCGCGACAGATGCCGCAAGCGCGACACAGGTATACATCCTGGAGGACTTCACGGCCGTCACGCTACCGCCACATTGCGTCTCAATAGTCGCGGGGCACCACAAATCCCGCGTGGCGGTCATTCATCGGTGGGGCGAGGTGTGAGTTGTTGAAGAATGCGCAAAAGCGACTTGCGATCCGACGGAGTCAGTTGGCTAAGCCAACGCTCTTCGCCACGCTGAATTGCCTGCTGTGCCTGTCTTTTTATTGTCCGTCCGCGCTCTAGGAGCTCTAGCAACCGGACTCGACGGTCGTCAGGGTCCGGACGCCGGTCGATGTACCCGAGCCGTTGCAGATCGTCGAGAACGGCGATGATGCGTGTCTTGTCGGCGCCAATAGCCGCAGCCAGGGCAGCTTGAGTGCGCACCGGGGAGTTGTCCAGCTCGGTCAGCACGGTGTAACCCCACATCGATAGTCCGTGGCGCTCAAGAATTGGCAGCTCGGCAGCCACGAGTTCGCGCACCAACGGGCCGAGCATCGCCGCAAGGTCAGGTCGCGACGGCCCTTTGGTCATGGCGCGATAGTAGAGCAATCGCAATAATATGCGTATGCTTATCGTATGACTATGCCTACGATAGATACTCTGAGAACACACCACCGCACGGCCGTGAAGGCCACCATTGAGATTGTTCAGGGGATCAGTACCAGCGACCTCGAGCGCCCGACCCCATGCAGCGACTGGAATCTGCTTGAGCTGTTGGCCCATATGACCGCGCAGCATCGAGGATTCGCCGCGGCCGCTCACCGCGCCGGCGGCGATCCCGCGGTGTGGGAGACCTCTGCCGTGATCGACGCGGTAGCGGCCGACCCCGCGGGCAGTTATGTTGCCGCGGCTTGCGAGTTACTCACGGCGATCGCCGAGGACGAGACGCTCGCCGTCCCTTTCGAATTACCCGACTTCGGCCCGGGCGCCGTCTTTCCCTTCGAGCAGGCGATCGGGTTTCACTTCGTCGACTACGTCGTGCACGGCTGGGATGTGGCCCGCGCAGTTCGCATCGCATTCGAGTTGCCCGACGACGTCATTGATGCAGCGCTACTGATCGGATTGCAAGTTCCTAGCGGTGACTTTCGCAACAGCGCTTCCGCTCCTTTCGGGCCGGCCCTTGACCAAGTACCGGACGGCACTGGCCTCGACTGCCTACTGCGTCATCTCGGTCGCTCGCCGACATGGGCTACGCCGGACGAATCACCGGCGTGACTTTTTGCGGGGAATGGCGTCAGGTGCAAAGGCTAGGGGCGTCGCACACATTGCCGGGGCAATAAATCGAGTGTGCGGCGTTGACCAGGCTTCCGACGTCTAGCAATGTCACGCCTTTCGTGTCCAGGCGGGCGTGCAGGTCGTCGGCGATCTGTTGCGGCGTCCAACCCCACGTGAGGTCGTAGCACACGTCGTGCGCCTCCGCGATAAGTGCCTCTTCCGTCTTCGGCGGCCACGTGAGGCCGACGGCGCGCAATTGCGCGAGGTACGCGTCATCTTGGGGGGTCGCGGCCGCAATGCCGGCGCTGCTCACAACTGCAGCGGCAAGCATGACAGGGACAGCGATTCTGGCCAGCCGTCGAGGTGAGGGCATTTGATTCCCTTCCAATCTTCGTATCGCGATGAGAGCCGCCCAAAGTGTGCCGCTGCAAAGCAAGGCAGACAGCAGAATAGCTAATGTTCGCAAAAGCGGCCCGTCGAAATTCTCAGCGTGCGCCAGCGGGCTAGCCGGTGATTCCAGCCAATTCGCGTGCCACGGCATCGAATGCGCGCAACGTGTCGAGCATGTGCGGCTCATGAGAGTCCAGTTGGGTGGATAACTTGGCGGCGACCAGCTCCGCGCTGCGGTTGGCGTAGATCATCTGACCGCACATGCCCTGGCATAACACGACGTCGTTGCCGGGATAGGGGAACCACATCTGGTTGCGGTACATCCCGCCGGGCATTTCGTTGTCGTCGGGGCTGGCGGCGAACGCCTGACGCGAGTCGGGCCCACCACCGAGTGTGTCTTCGATCCACGCGGTCGGCAGCACTTGCAGGCCGGTCAGCGAGACACCGTCGCGCAAAAATAAGGACCCGAACCGGATCATGTCGGTAAGACAAGCACTGATGCCGCCGTCGAAAAACCCTGTGCCGCATGCATCTACACCGATCATGGCGTCGCATTTGGCCCCGATGCGACTCCACAACAGTTGCGACATCAGCTCGGGCATTCGCCGGCCGCCCGCAACCTCGCAGATCCAGCCCAGCACATCGGTTTCACACGAACGATATTCGAACGGGCCACCGTGAGCGGACTTCTGCCACAAGGTCAATAGAAACCCTTGCAGCGTGGCGGGAGCGCCCGGGCTGCTCCTGGGCGCCCAGCCCATCGCCTGGTCGAGAAGATGTATCTCGGCGGCCGGATCTCGATAATTCTCCGAAAAGCCGATGCCCGATCTCATGTCCAGCAGATGACGCACCGTCGCACCTGCGTAGCCGCAGTTCGCTAAGGCGGGAACATATTTCGTGACCGGCGCTTCGAGCGCGATCGCGCCGGCCCCGTGCAGCGCGCCGACGACGGCCGCCACCAGTGATTTGCTCACCGAGAACAGAAGGTGCCTCGCCTGGGGCCCAAAACCGCCGAGGTACTCCTCGGCCACCATCGACCCGCGGTGCCAGACGGCCCACCCGTCGGTACCGGTGGTGGCCATCACCGCCCCTACGGTGGTGGCCACTCCGCCATTGCTGGTCACCCGGATTCCCGACAGGGGAGAAGTGACTGCGGGCAACGCCGCGACCGGTCCGGTCCCGCGCGAGATCACGGCAGTCGGCACAAAGTCTTCGACGTGCTGAAAGGACCACCGCGCGTATGGCGCCGACAGCCAGTTGTCCAGTGAAATGCCGGCCGGGACGTGACTCGTACGGCCGCCGGTCACGCGCGTGCGACGAGCCGCGAGACGATCGGCGCGGCCGGCGTCAGGGGCGTTGAGGTGAACTTCGCCTTCATGCCTTTGACCCAGCGCCGGCAGCGCTCACTGAGCTGATAGTCGTCGGTCTGCAGGTGTGAGCGGGTGACGAGCACGCCGAGTTGGGCGCCCTCCGAACGTAAGTCGCCGGGCGCCGCGACACGCATATAAAAGGCCTCGGACCCGTCCAGCAACGTGGCCCAGTCGTTGGCGGACCGTGCAAAGGAGACGCGGCCGTCGTCGTCGATGCGCCATACACCGGTGCGGGGCGTCGCGGTGAAGAGCTCGATTTCCGGTGAGGTCTCGGTGATGACCACTTGGCCCCAGACCTCGTCCTCGCCATAGCCTCGCTCCCAGCGCGAGTTGATCTCCTCGATGTCGAGTTCGTACTCCACGTCCATGTATTCGAGCAGGTGAAAGAGAAACAGCGGCATGTCGGCGTAGGCCTCGGTGGTCAGGTTCGTCATCGGGCTGGCGCCACTCAGGCGCGGATTCACCTCGCCGAGGTATAGCTCGTCGGAGTCGAGGTCATGCAGAAGGTCCACCTCGAAGTAGCCGCGGTACCCCTCGCGGCGCATGACGTCGCCCAGCTTTCCCACCATTTCTCGCGCGGCGTGCGTCTGTGCGGGCGGCAGCACCTCGCGCCAGATGTCATTGCCGCACCAGCTGCCCCGGTGCGGAGTCAGCTCCGAATAACCGACGAGACTCGTCATCGCGGGGCCGATCACGGTGCCGTGGCGGGTCACGGCACCCTCGAGGCACACCTCGACATTGCGGATGCGCTTCATGACTTTGACTTCTTGCTGCGCGGTCAGGTCACCAGCGTGCTGGTCCCAGTCGCGCTGTCCGTGCACGAAGAACGTCCCGCTGCCGGCGTTGCCGTAAGCGACCGAGACGACGAGGTCGTCTCCTAATCCGGCGTTTCGTGCGAGCGTCAGCAGTTCGTCGTAGGAGCCGGCCCGCCCGATGGCGTGAGGCACGCTCGGTATACCCGCCTCGTTGGCCAGGCGCGTCATGACGATCTTCGAGCCCAGGCGCTGGCGCAGCTCGATCGGCGGATGCATGACCTCAAGACCCGCCTGCCGCGCGAGGGCCTGGATTTCCTCGTTCATCATCACAAAGCAGGCCTTGCCACCGGGACCTCGACCTGCGATGAACTCGAGTGTCTCGGGATCGGACAGGAGGTGGCTGCACACCTCGTCCATGGAGTCAAAATCACGGCGGTCGCGTCGCCGGGGCACGAACACGCGCGAGTGTGTGCCCTCGAACGAGTCGAAGTAGGTCAGGTAGAAGAAGTTTCGTATCCAGCGGTCGACGCCCAGCAAGTTGAACGGGGTCGGCGAGATGAAGTACAGGGGCACCTTGTTGGTGTGAAAGAAAGCGCGGATGTCCGAGAGGCCGTTCAGCACGCGGCACGGCTCGGGTGCCATCACGCCGACCGCGTTGGCGCTGAGGCCCGCAACTGGCGAGGGAGAGGTGGTGCGGTCAGCGCGACGGCGATGGAAAGACATACCTCCATTCGACAAGTGTGCGCCCTGTCCGCGTCCGTGTCGAAGGGCGAACAGTCCGAAATGCCGACCGGCAACCGGACCGTACACCTTGCCTCACGGGCTGCGGTCGTCGTTTATCGCGTTGACCCACAAACAATTTGACTTCTCACGGGTGTATCCGATCGATGTGGCAATCGTTCCCAAAACTGCCGACATGCGCTAGCCAGCGCTGACTCGGGCCGGTCCGAGATTGATGGGAAGGTACTTGATTCCGTGCAACAGAGTGCTGTCGTTCGGGATCGGTTCGCCCGCCAGGGTGAGTTGGGGGAAGCGCTCGAAGAGCGCCGGCAGCCCGATGTTCAGTTCCATGCGGGCGAGCGGTGCGCCGAGGCAGGCGTGAACACCGGTGCCGAATCCGATGTTGTCGCGGGCGTTGGCACGGGCGGTGTCGAAGTCGCCCGGGTGCTCGAAGACGGCTGGATCACGGTTGGCTCCGGCGATGCTGAGGAAGACGGTCGAGCCTTCAGGCACGGTGTGGCCGTCGATCTGCAGTGTTTGGGTGGCCACGCGGGCCCCGAATTGAGCGACGCCGTTGTAGCGCAGGGTCTCTTCAACCGCGTTGGGCCAGCCCTCGGGATTTGCCTGAAGGCGGGCCAACTGGTCGGGGTGATCGACCAGCGTCACCACGGCATTACCGAAAGCGTGGGTAGTGGTGATGAACCCGGCACCGAGCAGCAGGCCCGCGAACATCCTGACTTCGAGGGCGCTGAGATCACTTTCTTGCAGGACCGCAGACAAGATGCTGTTGTCGCCCCCACTGCCACGGAGCCGCTCGATATGCGCGTCGCTATAGCGTTCAAACTCGCGCAACGCCGTGAGGGCGGTCTGAAAATCCCGCCACGACGGCACCGTGGTGGTGAGCAGTTTGGCGCCGGGTTCGGCCAATGCATGCAGATAGGGGATTTCCTCGCGGGGGATCCCCAGCATCTCGGCGATGACCTCGATGGGGATCCGAGAGGCGTAGCTGGCGATCAAGTCGCAACGAGTCTGGCCGTCGAGATCGTCGAGCAGGGCGTTGGCGATCTCCTGGATGCGGTGGCGCAGTCGGTCGATCGCCCGCGGAGTGAAAGCCCGCGACACCAGGCGTCGAAGGCGCTCATGCTCGGGCGGATCAATGACCAGCAGAGACGGCGGCTCCAGACCGTTCAGCACGCCAGGATTGGTTTTCACCAGTGCGCGCTGAGTGATCCGAAACGGCGACCGATCGTGGGGTTTAGCCGTCCGGAACCTGTCGTCACGCAACACGTCACGCACAATCTGCGCATCAGCGGTGGCCCAGCCGCCGATCACCGGCGACATGCGCCCCCGCTCTCGGATCTGCTCAATAAGGTGATGCGCGTTTTCGGGCTGGTTGTTATCGATCACCAACTGGGCGAAGGGATCGCCACGACGAGCGAGCAGCTTCAGCGTCGCACGGGCAAGTCCGTACCCGAGCAGCCAATGCGAACCGGTTTTGAGGTCCATGCCCGCATTGTTCGCCTCTGCGTTGCCCTATGGATAGAGGCGCGCGCCGAAGTCGTCGACATGGAATCCCATGGCGACGCGTGCTGCGAAGACGCATTCTGTTGCTTGCGTGGACTGGTCAGAACAACGCCACCACCTCGCCGGGGCGGTCGGGGCCGCGCTTACCCGACGCATGTTCGACCTGGACTGGATCCGTCACATCAATCAACGCCGCGCAGTGGTGCTCACGGGCACCGGACGGCAAGGGCTCAGCGAAACCTTCGGAGTACCGGGGGATTGGGATTGACCGGACCGGCCGCAAATTCTGAGGCACGTCACACTGGTCGCGAAATCCGTTGCGAGACCGCGGTTATAGTCGCTTAGCTGATCAGCTCGCAACGGAGCGCTCTAGCTCGGCCAGTGACGCGACGAGGTAATCCTCGCCGAAGATGGGCATCTCGCCGACGCGATCCCGGAAGGCCTGCGGCGTGCCGCTCCAGTCATATGTGAGGGTGACGTCGGTGTGATCACCGTTCGGTGCGAGGTCGTAACGCCAGAACCAACCGCCGGGAGCGTGGTTGCCCGCGTCGTCGAGCACCCCTGGCATCCAGGCAATGGCGCGGTCCTGCTCGAACACATTGACCAGGTTGTGCGTGATGTAGTCGCCGCCCGCCCGGGTGAGGTACATGTTCATAGCGAATTGCTGACCCGCGCCGGTGATCGGCGCGGTGTCCACCGAGTCGCGGACCCAATCGGTCGGCTCGGTGTTCCGGTGGCGAGATGGGTGGGCGAGAACGGCGAAAATCTCGGCCGGGGCGGCGGGGATGGAACGGGTGACGACGTACCGTTCGGCGCTAGCGCTCATGCGCTGTCCCCATCCGTCGTGGGTCCGTAGGCCGCGGCAATAGCGGGGGAGTCGAGCCATCCCGAGTAGGTGGGCCGCGAGGGCCAGCCGTCTGGTGAATCGAGCCACTCCTCTTGGCGACCCCACGGCAGGATGTCAATCAGCCCGAACGAGTGACTGAGTTGCTCGGTGCCTCGCCCGTTCGTATGCCACGTGCGGTACACCGTCTCCCCGTCGCGCAGGAACACGTTGACCCCGAAACCACCGCCCGACGGCGCGTCCATGTCGGCAGCGAATGTGCTCTGCGATGACGAATACCAGTCCATGCGATTGCCGACCTTGTGCTTGTAGGCGAGTGCTTCCTCGATCGGTCCGTTGGTGACGATGACGAATCGGGCATCGTAGTTGTCGAGGAACTCCAGGCGGGTGAATTGCGAGGCAAAGCCCGTGCATCCGCCGCATTGCCACTCCGCGCCGTCGGACCACATGTGGTGGTAGACGATCAGCTGCGATCGGCCGCCGAAAATGTCGGCCAGGCGGATTGGACCGTCGGCACCGACCAGGCTGTAGTCGGCCAATTCGACCATCGGCAGCCGTCGCCGCTGGGCGGCGATCGCATCCAGTTCGCGGGTGGCGGCCTTCTCGCGTTTGCGCAAATCGTCGAGCGCTGCCCGCCAGGTTTGGTGATCGACGACCGGCGGCAAGGCCGTGATTTGGGGGGACATGGCTCCACCTTTGCTCTCGATTTGTCCGTTTGGAAGGTCTGACTGGTGAATCGCCCGAAATTCATCGGGCAAATGGCCCATCCCAACTGCTCGATCGCAAAAAATGTTCTTGACCCGCACGCCCGGCGGTGGGTTCGATATGGGAGGGACGATAGGAGGGCCACATTGAGGACGTTCATTCGCCATTTTGTAGTCGTCGTCATGTTGGCGTTCGTGTCGATGGCAGCCGTGACGATCATGACGCCTGCGGTGAGCAAGGCCGATTGCGCTGACGGCGAGTGGTGGGACCCGACCGGCAAGGTCTGCCGACCGCTCGGAGTCGGTCCGCAACCGTTGGCATGCGACCCGGGCCAGTGGTGGGACCCGACGGCCAATATGTGCCGGCCGCTCGGTGTCGGGCCGCAACCGCTCGCTTGTGACAACGGCTGGTGGTGGGATCCAGGCGCCAACGAATGCCGGCCGCCGGCGGGCTAATTCGTGCACGCGGGTTCTCTGTGCTTACGCAACTTACGAGCGTGCCAGTCGGCGTTCAGGCCATGGAAGCCACGGGCACGCTAACGGCCGACGACTACAAGCAGGTTTTCGCACCGCTAGTGGATGAGGCGCGACAAAGCGGGAAACGCCTGAGGCTCCTTTACCAGTTCGGGCCGGGCTTCAATCGCATCACTGTGGGCGCACTATGGGCCGACACCCGGCTTGGGGCGGGTTACTCACGGCTGCTCGATGGATGCGCCGTCGTGAGCGACATCGACTGGATTCGCGAACCGGCTCGCGGGATCGGCGCGTGGATGCCGTGCCCGGTGCGCATATTTCACAACGACGATCGCGATGACGCCATCGCGTGGCTGAGGTCGCTACCGCCGAAAGGAACTGCCGCGTCCCCCCGGGACATGGCCCGGGCCTACCTCGGTGGATCGGTCGCCGCCGTCGGAAGCCTTGGTGCACTTATCTTCTCCCGGGCAGTCAAGAGCCACGACGGGGCTGGTTGAGCGAAACCCGCGGATCGCTGGCCGTAGGTTATGGGGTTCCTGAACACATGAAAGGAAACCCGCACCACGGCTTCTGCAGCGCCTCCGGCGGCGGTGGACCGCCCTCCCAAATCCCGGGGGCGGCGTTTCCATGCCCCCAGTAGACGCCGTACCAGGTGTGGCACTGACTCGCGTCCCAGCTAACTTCCGTCCCCGGACATCCGCGACCGGTCTGGGGGTGCAGCCCGGTCTTTTGGTCTTCCGGGCAACAGGTGTATGGTCCGCTGGCGCCGGGGGGTACCGGCCCGTCTTCTGGTAGGAAGCCCTGCGTCCGCGGCACAGGGCCGGGCTGGGCCTCGGCGTTACCTACGGCGAGCCACATACCGGGCACCGCGAGGCCGCCCGACAACACCGCCGCCGCGACTACTTTCTTCAGGGTTCGGGTCGTGTCCACAGCATTGTCCTTTCGCTGCTATCAGGTATTTAACCCCGCAAGCTTGCGAAATTTTTGCGTTTTTGCGTGGCTACCGATCCCAAAAAGGCGTGGGCGTGGCCTTGTCCTTCTCGCTTCGAAGAAAGCTAAAATCCGCTTCATGACTGCGCTACTGATCGCCAAAGCGTTATTGCTGGGCTTTCTTATCGTGGCCTGCGGCGCCCTCACGGTGACTTACGTGCGCAGGCGCCGCGCCGGCGTGCAGCCATGGGAAAACCCTTATGCCTCACCATATCTCGACATATATCGCGGTGGATTGCCTCCGATACCGCCGCCGCCCTCAACGGGCTACGAGCGGTCTGCTGACGACCAGCCTTCCGCGCGCGGTCCCGATAGCGTTGGCGGTTAGCCCCAGTAGGCGAAGCTACATGCGGGGCGCGGTTCAGTCTTCAAGGACACGAGCTTGTCGCCATTCATGATTATCGTGCAGGTGAGGGCGACCTCCCCACCGTCGGCGGTTACCTGCGACTCCACTTCGTTGTAGACGGAGTACTGCTTTTCCCACGGCAGGGGCACATTTGTCTCGGTCTGCTCTGGGCCTCCATTGATCCGGTAGCGAATCGTCACCGGGGAACTGCCACCACTGACCTTCATCACCGCAGTGCCGACTGGCTGGCCGGTTGGCGCCACTGACGTCGGCGCCGATGGCGCCGACGTAGTGATCTGTGCGGTGCCCGCACCGCTAGTGGTATGTGTCGCATGTCCGGTCGTGCTGTTGGTGCATGCCGTCGCGGCAGCGCCAGTCGCCATAACGCTGACGATCACCCCGACGGCGTAACGATACGAACGCATGCGCAAAGCCTACGATGACCTGCACTCGAGCCGTAATGGAAACCATGCCACCGAATGAGGCTGACCATCACGCGAACGCGGCGTTTTACTGCTAACCCCGCTACAGGCGTTGGGCAGCGAAATCCGCGCCCTGGTCAACCATGCCATTCGCCGCGTACAGAGTGTGAGCGATGCCGGGCGGCCCCGGAGGTGCGCCATCACAGATGCTGTCGTCGGCGGCGCACAACTGAATGGTCTTGCTTGCGTAGAGGGGACCGATCGTGATGGGCGGAGCGCCGGCACCGCGCAGGAACTCGTTGGAAGGTGTTCCGAAAAGGACCACTGCGGCCACGTGATCAGCGACCGACCGCGGCAGCGGTTGCGGTACGTAGGACGCGAACTCCTGCGGCACTTCCTTGGGCACGACAGCCGAAGTGACGAAGCCGGCCACGGCCGCGCCTTGGGAATAGCCGCCGAGCACCACTTTGGTGTTCGGACAGTTCGACGCCGTGGACTCGATATGAGTGCCGGCGTCCCTAATCCCGTCCACAACGGTTCTGGCGAAAGCGACGCCGCCGTTGAAGTCGCTACTCGCCTCGTAATTGACCGGATAGACCCCCACCGACTTGCCGCCCGCTCGTGACCCAAGCGCATCGACGAACGCCTGCCCGATCCCGCCGACCCCAGGTGGCTCGCCGGTACCGCGGGCAAACACCACTTCTACGTTGGGACATGGCTCTGCGGACGCGGCTGGGACGGGTGCGCAGATCATCCCCGCCCAGGCT
>NZ_DASUHS010000104.1:0-56072 GCF_036273375.1 Mycobacterium sp.
GATCACCGGTGGCGCCCGGGGAATCGGGCTGGCCACCGCGACCGCACTGCACAAACTGGGTGCCAAGGTCGCCATCGGCGATGTCGACGAGATGCGGGTGAAGGAGTCTGGCGCCGACCTGGGCCTCGACGTCTACGGGAAGCTCGACGTCACCGATCCGCACTCGTTCTCCGATTTCCTGGACGAGGTCGAACGTCAGCTCGGCCCGATCGACGTGCTGATCAACAACGCCGGCATCATGCCGGTCGGCAGGATCATCGACGAGCCGGACGTGGTCAGCCGGCGGATCCTGGACATCAACGTCTACGGCGTGGTGCTGGGCAGCAAGCTGGCCGCCCAGCGCATGGTCCCCCGCGGCAAGGGGCACGTCATCAACGTCGCCTCGCTGGCCGGCGAGCTCAACATCGTCGGCCTGGCTACCTACTGCGCCAGCAAGCACGCGGTGGTCGCGTTCACCGACTCCGCCCGGCTCGAGTATCGGTCGGCCGGGGTCAAGTTCTCCGTGGTGTTGCCGACGTTCGTCAACACCGAGCTGGTCGCCGGGACTCCCGGCATGAAAGGGTTCCGCAACGCCGAGCCCGCCGAGATCGCCGACGCGATCGTCAACCTGGTGGCACACCCCAAGCCCCGGGTGCGGATCACCAAAGCGGCGGGCGCAATGGTGGTGTCCCAGAAGTTCTGGCCGCGCCGGATGGCGGAGGCGCTCAACCGGATGCTCGGCGGTGACCACGTCTTCACCGACGACGTCGACGTCGCGAAGCGCCAGGCGTACGAGGCCCGCGCCCGCGGCGACGAGTAATTGCGGGCGAGCGTTGTTCACCGAAGGCGCGGACAATCGGCCGAGTGAGCCTAGAAACCCGAACCCCCGCGCCCTCGCAATCTCCGCTCTCCGACGACGAACTCGCTCTCCTCGACAAGTACTGGCGCGCCGCCAATTATTTGTCGGTCGGACAGATCTACCTGCTGGACAACCCGTTGCTCCACGAGACGTTGTCGACCGAGCACGTCAAACCGCGGTTGTTGGGGCACTGGGGCACCACGCCCGGGCTCAACCTCATCTATGCGCACCTCAACCGGATCATCCGCGACCGCGACGCCGACATCATCTACGTGACCGGGCCGGGTCACGGCGGGCCCGGGCTGGTCGCCAACGCCTACCTGGAAGGCACCTACAGCGAGGTGTACACCGGCATCGAGGAGGACACCGAAGGGCTGCGCAAGCTGTTCCGGCAGTTCTCCTTCCCCGGCGGCATCCCCAGCCACGTGGCGGCCCAGACGCCGGGCTCCATCCACGAGGGCGGTGAGCTCGGCTACGCCCTGGTGCACGCCTATGGCGCGGCCCTGGACAATCCATACCTGGTGGTGGCCTGCGTCGTGGGTGACGGCGAGGCCGAAACCGGGCCGCTGGCCGCGAGCTGGCATTCCAACAAGTTCCTCAACCCGGTGACCGACGGCGCCGTGCTGCCCATCCTGGCGCTCAACGGCTACAAGATCGCCAACCCGACGGTGCTGGCCCGCATCCCGCACGACGAGCTGGAATCGCTGCTGCGCGGCTACGGCTACCGGCCGATCACCGTCGCCGGCGACGACCCGGCCGACGTGCACCAGCAACTGGCCGCCGCCCTCGACGACGCGTTCGACGACATCACGGCGATCCAGGCCGCGGCCCGCGGTGGCGGTCAGGCCGAGCGACCGGTGTGGCCGATGATCGTGCTGCGCACGCCCAAAGGCTGGACCGGACCCAAGGTGGTGGACGGCAAGAAGGTCGAGGGCACCTGGCGTTCGCATCAGGTGCCGCTGTCCGAGACGCACGACAATCCGAAGCACCGCGCCCAGCTCGAGGAATGGCTGCGCAGCTATGCGCCCGACCAGCTTTTCGACGAAAACGGCAGGCTGCGTGACGAATTGCGAGCGCTGGCACCCACCGGAGACCGCCGGATGAGCGCCAACCCGCACGCCAACGGCGGGCTGTTGCTGCACGATCTGGACCTGCCGGACTTTCGCGACTACGCCGTGGCCGTCGAGCGGCCGGCGGCCGCCACCCACGAGGCCACCCGGGTGCTCGGCGCGTTCCTGCGCGACGTGATCGCCCGCAACCGGGACCGCTTCCGGTTGATGGGACCCGACGAGACGGCCTCCAATCGGCTCGACGCGGTCTTCGGGTCGACCGACAAGGTGTGGCTTTCGGAGGTCGAGCCCGACGACGAGCACCTGGCGCCCGACGGCCACGTGATGGAGGTGCTCTCCGAGCACCTGTGCCAGGGCTGGCTGGAGGGCTACCTGCTGACCGGGCGGCACGGGTTGTTCAACTGCTACGAAGCGTTCGTGCACATCGTCGACTCGATGATGAATCAGCACGCGAAATGGCTTGCCACCAGCCGGGAATTGCCGTGGCGGCGGCCGATCGCGTCGCTCAACTACCTGCTCAGCTCGCACGTCTGGCGGCAGGACCACAACGGCGCGTCCCACCAGGACCCGGGCTTCATCGACCTCGTCGCCAACAAGCGACCGGAGCTGACCCGCGTCTACCTGCCGCCGGACGGCAACACGCTGCTCTCGGTGGCCGATCACTGCCTACGCAGCCGTGACTACATCAACGTCATCGTCGCCGGCAAGCAGCCCGCGCTGGCCTACCTCGACATGGACGAAGCGATCGCGCACTGCACGCGCGGCCTGGGCATCTGGCCCTGGGCGAGTACGGCCACCGACGAACCCGACGTGGTGCTGGCCTGTGCCGGCGACATCCCCACCTTGGAGACGCTGGCCGCCGCCGGCATCCTGCGCTCCGAACTGCCCGAGCTGGGCGTCCGGGTGATCAACGTCGTCGACTTGATGCGGCTGCAGCCGGATTCCGAGCACCCGCACGGCCTGCCGGACCGCGAGTTCGACGCGCTGTTCACCCGCGACAAGCCGGTCATCTTCGCCTACCACGGCTATCCCTGGCTGATCCACCGGCTAACTTACAGCCGCGCCAACCACGCCCACCTGCACGTGCGCGGCTTCAAGGAGCGCGGCACCACGACTACGCCCTTTGACATGGTGATGCTCAACGATCTGGACCGCTTCCACCTGGTCATGGACGTGATTGACCGGGTGGACGGGCTGGCCGGTCGCGCCGCCATGCTGCGACAGCGCATGGTCGACGCCCGCCTCGCGGCGCGGATGTACACCCGCGAGCACGGTGAGGACGACCCGCGGATCGCCGGCTGGACCTGGACGGCTGAGTGATCTGACTGCCGTGATGGCGGTTCGGGGCCATTCACGACCGTGACGGCAATCTCGTCGACCCGGCCGGACAGTCGGCGCCGGTAAACTGGTCGGATGCTTGACGCCACGGGGACAGCCGACATTCACCCCGCGGTGTCCAAGCTCTCGGCGCTGCACCGATTCCGGGTCCACCTCGACATCGTCGTCGTCGTCGTGGTGTTGGTGCTGACCAACCTGATCGCGCACTTCACCACCCCGTGGGCGAGTATCGCCACCGTCCCGGCCGCGGCCGTCGGGCTGGTCATCTTGATGCGCTGCCGAGGTTTGGGCTGGGCGGACCTCGGCCTAGGGCGTGAGCACTGGAAGCCTGGCCTCGGTTACGCGCTGGCCGCCGTGGCCGTCGTGGCGTCGGTGATCGCGCTGGGCGTGCTGCTGCCTGCGACGCGGCCGATGTTCATGAACAACCGCTACGCCACGATCTCCGGGGCGATGGTCGCCTCGATGGTCGTCATTCCGCTGCAGACCGTGATTCCCGAGGAACTGGCGTTTCGGGGTGTTTTGCACGGCGCGCTCAACCGGGCCTGGGGCTTTCGCGGCGTCGCGCTGGCGGGTTCGCTGTTGTTCGGGTTGTGGCACGTCGCCACGTCCTTTGGGCTGACCAGCAGCAACGTGGGTTTCACCCGGCTGTTCGGCGGCGGGCTGGTGGGCATGATGGTCGGGGTGACCGGGGCGGTGCTGGCGACCGGGGCCGCTGGATTCGTCTTCAGCTGGCTGCGCCGGCGCAGCGGCAGCCTGATCGCGCCCATCGCCTTGCACTGGTCGTTGAACGGGCTCGGCGCACTGGCCGCAGCGTTGGTGTGGCACCTGTCGAGTTGACGCCGAATCAGACCAGCAGCACCGCCGCACCGGCGATGCGCCCGGTGCTCAGATCCGCCAGCGCCCGATCCGCCTGTCCAAGCGGATATTCCGGCGTCGTCACCTCGATGTGGTGATTTCCCGCGAACTCGAGGAATGCCCGCGCGTCCGCCCGGGTATTGGACGTGACCGATCGGACCTGGCGTTCCTGGAACAGGTGACGCTGGTAGTTCAGGACCCGGATGTCGGACAGGTGGATCCCGGCGATCGCCAGGGTGCCGCCGCGGTCCAGCGCCTCCAGGGCGGGCAGCACCAGATCACCTACCGGAGCAAACAAGATCGCGGCATCCAGCGGCACCGGGGGCGGATCGGTGGCGCCTTGTGCCGACGCCGCCCCGAGCTCCAACGCCAGTTCTTGCGCCTGGGATCCGCGGGTCATCACGTGCACTTCGGCGCCCTGCGCCAGCGCCACCTGCGCGGTGATGTGCGCGCTGCCGCCGAAGCCGTACAGGCCTAGGCGCCCACCGGGCGGCAGCTCGGCGCGCAGCAGCGAGCGGTAGCCGATGATGCCCGCACACAGCAACGGCGCCAGCTCGGTATCGCTGTAGCCGCTCGGGAGTGGGTGCGCGAAAGTGGCCGGGACAGTGATGAATTCGGCGTAGCCGCCGTCGGCGTCCCAGCCGGTGTATCGGGAGTGGGGGCATAAGTTCTCGTCGCCGCGACGGCAGTATTTGCATACGCCGCAGGTGTGGCGCAGCCAGGCGATGCCTACCCGGTCCCCCACCCGGAATTCGCCACCGGCCTCAGAACCCATCTCGATGACCTCACCGACCACTTCGTGGCCCGGAGTGACCCGGTCGCGGTGGACCGGCAGGTCACCTTCGGTGACGTGCAGGTCGGTGCGGCAGACCCCGCACGCGCGCACGGCCACCAGCAGTTCGGACGGTCCTGGGCGTGGTACCTCGGTGGTGACTTGCTCCAGCGGGCCGGTGTTCATCGGTCCGGGTCGACGTACGCGCCAGGCGCGCATTGCCGTGGTGGTCACCGGCGGAGGCATCAATCCATCATGCCGCTAACCACCACGGCCGCAACGGGTTAAGCCGATTACGTCCTGCGGCGCACCATGCCGACAATCCAGAGCAGGAGCAGGGCGCCGATCAGCGCCGTGATGAAGGTGAAAATGATTCCGCCACCAGCGGTGTTAACAAAGAAGCTGAGGATGAAGCCACCGATCAGTGCGCCCACGATACCGATGACAATGTCCATCACGATGCCCGCTCCGCTGCCCCTGATGATCCTGCTGGCGAGGGCTCCGGCGAGACCGCCGATGATGATGTAACCGATCCAGCCGACGCTGGTCAAAGTGCTGGAGCGGGCAAGAAATTCGGTAGCTGCCATGACAGTCATGAAAGTCTCCTTGCAATCGCTGGCAAAGCCCAGCTATTTGCTGGGCCGTCATTTCGGTATACCCAGTTTGGGTCACGAAATGAGTGCCGAATTGGCGACGGTTAGCCAGTCGGTTTCGCGCCGGTCGAGCGGCGCGGTCAGGCCGAGAGCGTCTGCTGCGGTGTCGGTGTGGGGGTCGGGCTGACCTCGGAGGCCGGCGCGCCACCCGGAGCCGGCGCGGGTGCTCCCGGTGCCGCCGGAGCCGCGGGCGCCCCCGGAGCCGCGGGTGTTCCGGGTGCCGGTGCTCCGGGCGCCGCCGGCGCCGGTGCGGGCGCTCCTGGCGCTGCGGGCGTTCCGGGCGCCCCCGGCGCGGCGGGGCCTCCTGCCGCGGGCGGTGTCCACGCCTGGATCGACTCGGTGAGCGCTTTGGCAGCACCCCTGTCCACCGGGTCGTTCGAGGTTCCGAGCCACACCACGAACCAGCGTTGGGCGGTCCCACCGTTAGCCGAACCGATGACGCCCGTCCAGATCTGGCCGCTCGGCTTGGACGCATCGCTGAACTTGACTTCGTAGTACGACGCGCTCCCGGTGCTCCCGTTGCTTCCGTTGAGCGGGGTGGCGTCCTGGTTGATCCGGGTGCCCGGATAGGGCAGGAAGAACTCGCCCATGTCCGACCCCAGCCGCACCGCGGCCTTAGCATTGTTGGCTTCCGCACTGGCGTAGAGCTTTTGGTCCAGGCGGCCCATCACGATGCGAGTGTCGTTGGCGACCGGTGGTGGCTGGTCGGGCGCCGGCGGGGGGCCGGTGACCTTGCTCAGCAGCGCCGAGCCGTAGTCGAGGTGCGATGCGTCCGACTCCACCCAGCCGGCGGGCAGGACGTAGCTGAATCCCCCGACCGCGTTGGTGATCCGACCGGCGTTCGGGTCGGCCGGCGGTGGCGGCGGTGCATTCGGGTCGACGGGCGGCGGCGGTGCCCCGTTGGGGTTGAGCGGCGGCGGTGGCGCCGCGTTGGGGTCACCCGGCGCCGGTTGACCGTTGGGCGCCGGGGCGGCCGGCGGCGCGTTGGTCGCCGGCGCCCCCGGCGGGGCCGTGGCCGAGCTCGGCGGCACCGGCGTCGGCACCTCGGGATCGGCGCTAGAAATCGCCGGCAACGCGATGGCGACTGCGCTGGCACCGGTCACCGTGGTGATCGCCAGCGTCGTCCACAGTCCTTTGCGACGGGTCGAGGTCGGGTTCACCTGCTCCATGGCGACGAACCTACCGTGTTACCGCTGTGACGCAAGGGTGCATTGCGGACTAATGCTGCGCGGATTTGCCGATGTTGCCAATGTGCAACGTTGAAAGGGCCGCGACGCCGTGCGCCGAGCGTCTCAGCGGGCGGCGGGATGCAGCGACACCTCATGGGCCTTGACCGAGAACCACACTTGATCCCCGGGCACCAATTGCAGCTCCGAAGCGGCGTCGACGGTGATCTCGGCGGCGAGGCCCGGGGCACCGTCGGCTTGCTGCGCGCCACGCACCCACACCGCCGGTCCGCGGATATCCAACTCGGCCACGGTGACCTCAACGGTGTTGCGGGGGCTCCCGTGCGGGCGATCGCGATAGACGGCTACGGCCGTTGGCGGGAACACTGCGATCGCATGCTGCTCCGGCGAGAGCGGTTCGCCGCTCGCCGCAGCGGCCGCATACCAGCGGTCGCCGGCGTCCGCGCGCAACGAGCCGTCGCTGGCAACGGTTCCATTCACCAGGTTGATGCCCGCGATGCGGGCCGCGAAATGACTGCGCGGTGTGCTGAGAACCTCGGCTACCGGGCCGATTTCGGCGATCTTGCCGGACTCCAGCACCAGGACGCGATCGGCCAGGGTGAACACATCCAGCAGGTCGTGGGTGACCAGGATCGCCGCGCAGCCGATGCGGGTGATGACGTTGCGCAACACCGACCGGACCGCGGCGGCCGCGGCGACGTCGAGGCCGGCCAGCGGTTCGTCGAGCAGCAACACGTCGGGTTCGGCCGCCAGCGCCCGGGCGATCGCGACTCGCTGGGCCTGTCCGCCGGACAGCTGTCGCGGTTTCCGGTCGGCGAAGCGCTCGGCATCCACCTCCCGCAGCCAGCGCAGCGCCGTCGCTGTCTGGGCGCCGCGAGCCGTGCGCAACCTCGCGCGCCGGCTGTGCGGTCCGAAAGCGACATTGGCGGCCACGCTCATGTGCGGGAACAGCAACGCGTCCTGTAGCAGTAGCCCGACCCGGCGATCGTGTGTAGCCACGTCTATCCCGGCCGCCGTGTCGGTCAGGTCCCGGTTCCCCAGCCGCACCACGCCGTCATCGGGACGTACCAGCCCCGCGATGACGTGCAGCACCGTCGATTTGCCCGCGCCGTTGGGTCCGAGCACGGCGAGCACCTCGCCGGCGGCAACGGAGAACTCCACGTCCACATGGCGGTCCGCGACGACCGCGCGCAGTTGCAACTCGCTCATGGTCATCCGGTGTCGGTTCCGGCTAGCCGGCGAGTGCCCAGGCCCAGCACCACCACGGCCGCCACCACCACCAGCAGGATCGACAGCGCCACAGCGGCATTGGCGTCGGTTACCCGTTGCAGGTAGATCTCCAGCGGCAGCGTGCGGGTCACCCCCTGCCGCGATCCGGCGAACGTCAGCGTCGCGCCGAACTCGCCCAGCGAGCGGGCGAAGGCCAGCACCGCCCCCGACAACACACCCGGCAACAGCAGCGGCAGGGTGACGCGCCACCAGACGACGCTCGGACGCGCCCCCAGGGTCGCGGCCACCACCTCGAAATCGGCGCCTGCGGTGCGCGCGGCGCCCTCCAAAGAAATCACCAGGAACGGCAGCGAGACGAAGGTCTGTGCGAGCACCACGGCGGTGGTGCTGAACGCGATGCTGACACCGGCGGCTTCCAGGTAGCGCCCGAGCAGACCGAGCCGGCCGAAGGCGTACAGCAGCGCGATTCCGCCCACCACCGGCGGCAGCACCAGGGGCAGCAGAATCAGCGGCCGAAGTAACCGGATCACGCGCGCCGTGCTGCGTGCCAGCACCAGCGCCATCGGCACCCCCAGCGCCACGCACAGCACCGTGCTGGCCGCGGCGGTCTTCAGGCTCAGCAACAACGCGGTCCTCGACGATGAGCTGGTGATCAGCGACCAGAAATGCGGCCAATCGACTTTGACCGCGATCGCCAGCAGCGGCAGCACCACGAAGACGGTCCCCACCGCCGCGGGGACATACACCCAGCGGGGCAGATGCGTCGGCCGGTGCACCCGCGCCTCAGGGCTTCGCGAAGCCGGCCTGGGCCAAGATCTGTTGCCCGGTCGGTGAGGTCACCAGGTCGACGAACTTCTGCCCTTGCGGGGCCAGCGGCGCCTTCTTCAGCACGCCAATGGGATAGACGTTCACCGCGTTGGCGGCCTCCGGGAAGTTCACAGTCGCGACCTTGTTGCCGGCGGACTTGGCGTCGGTGACATAGACCAGCGCGGCGTCGGCCTGGCCGCTGGTGACCTTGTTGAGGGCATCCGTCACGCTGAGTTCCTCGCTGACCGGGTTGAGACGCACCCCGGTGCTGTCTTCGACGCGCTGCGTCGCCGCGCCGCACGGCACCGGTTGCTGGCAGATCACCACGTTGAGGCCGGGCTTGGCCAGGTCGGCGAAGGAATTGATTGCCTTTGGGTTGCCCGGGAGGGTGACGATCACCAAGGTGTTCGACGCGAAGTTCGTCGGGTTGCCGGTCAGCAACCCGGCCTTGCTGACCTTGTCCATCTGGGCGGTGTCGGCCGAGGCGAAGACGTCGGCAGTCGCGCCCTGCGTCAACTGAGTGGCCAGGTCGGAAGACCCGGCGAACTCGAAGTCGACGCCGATGCCCGGATTCTCGTTCTTGAACTGCTGGCTGATCTGGGTGAACGCCGGCTTCAGCGACGCCGCGGCGAACACCATGACCTTGTCGGATGTCGGGGAGGTCTGCGGCGAGGGCGACTTCGGACCACATCCGATCAGGCCCGCCGTCAGAACCGTCGAAACAACAGCGGCCAGGATCGCGATCCGACGCATGGATGAACCCTAGCCCGCCGATAATGCGGTGCGCTCGGCGGTTGAATCGCCGCAAGAAAGTAGCGACCAAATAGTTACGCAAATGATCCGCGCGTCGCGCCGTGGCGAGTTTCGCCGACTAGCTACTGTCCAGTAACATATGTGGGATCGATGCCATAACGCGTGAACACGAGGAGGTCATGGCAGTGGAGGTGCTGGTTACCGGCGGAGACACGGACCTGGGGCGCACGGTAGCCGAGGGCTTCCGCGATGACGGCCACAAAGTGACCCTCGTGGGCGCACGTAAAAGTGAACTGGAGATCGCCGCCAAGGAGCTCGAGGTCGATGCGATCGTCTGCGACACCACCGACCCGGCCAGCCTCGAAGAGGCCCGTCCCCTGTTCCCGCATCATCTGGACACCATCGTCAACGTGCCGGCACCAACCTGGGACGCAGGCGACCCACGCACCTATTCGATCGCCGATACGGCCGACGCCTGGCGCAATGCCCTTGACGCGACGGTGCTTTCGGCAGTGCTGACCGTGCAGGCCGTAGGTGACCATCTGCGCTCGGGCGGCTCCATCATCAGTGTGGTGCCCGAGAACCCGCCGGCGGGAAGTGCCGACGCCGCGATCAAGGCGACGCTGTCTAACTGGACTGCCGGCCAAGCAAGCATTTTCGGCACCCGCGGAATTACGGTCAACGTCGTAGCGAGTGGACGCAGCGCCGAGGCCGGCTACGACGGACTCTCCCGCACGCCGGCGCCGGTGGCGGCCGAGGCGGCCCGGTTGGCGTTGTTCTTGACCACGTCGGCGGCTCGGCACATCACCGGTCAGACCTTGCACGTGAGCCACGGCGCGCTAGCTCGTTTCGCCTGAGGCGTAGCGCGCACCCTTCTCCCGGGCGGGGTCGATCGCTACGGTAATTCTCGTGGCTATTCGACTCGGTCTGCAGATTCCCAACTTCTCCTACGGCACCGGGGTTGAGCAACTCTTCCCCACCGTCATCGCCCAAGCCCGCGAAGCCGAATCCGCCGGATTCGATTCGGTTTTCGTGATGGACCACTTCTACCAACTGCCGATGTTGGGATCGCCCGATCAGCCGATGCTGGAGGCCTACACCGCCCTGGGGGCGCTGGCCACCGCAACCGAGCGGGTACAGCTGGGCACCTTGGTGACCGGCAATTCGTACCGAAACCCGAGTCTGCTCGCTAAGACCATCACCACGCTGGACGTGGTGAGCCAGGGCCGGGCGATTCTGGGCATCGGTACCGGATGGTTTCAGCTCGAGCACGATCAGCTGGGCTTCGAGTTCGGCACCTTCACCGACAGATTCAACCGGCTCGACGAGGCCCTGGAGATCATCCTGCCGATGATCAAGGGCGAGCGGGCCACTTTCTCGGGCAAGTGGTATCAAACCAGCGAGGCGTTCGCCAATCCCCGCTTCCGGGACCACATTCCGCTGATGATCGGCGGCAGCGGGGAGAAGAAGACGATCCCGCTCGCTGCACGCCATTTCGACCACCTCAACGTGATCGCCGGTTTTGACGAGCTGCCGCGCAAGCTCGACGCCGTGCGCAGGTCCTGCGACGAGGTGGGCCGCGACCCCGCCACCCTGGAAACCAGCACGCTGACCACGGTGTTGATCGACGAAAACGCAAGCCTCGACCAGGTTCCCGCCGAGATGACGCAGCGGATGGTGGTCGGCACGCCGGATTCGGTCGCCGATCAGATCAAGACCAAGGTGATCGACGCGGGCGTCGACGGCGTGATCATCAATCTGCCCTTCTACACACCCGGTGTCATTGAGGCGGCCGGCGAGGCGCTGCGTCCGCTCGTGGGCCTGTAGCCGGTGCCGGTCGTGTGGAGTCGCGAATTGGCCATGCCGCGGTAATACTTCCGTGTAGCAGCGTTTACCTGTGCCACGACGGCGCAGCGCATAAGCAAAGGGCCGGGACCGCCATGAAGAAACGAGCCTTGGTGGCGATCGCGATCGGCGTGGCGTTCGCCCCGACTCCCATCGCGCTCGCCGACAACGACTGGATCGCCATGGCGATATCGGACTCCACCGGCCGCATCAACATCGCCGACGGAGCATCCAGCCAGGGCGCGGCCGAGAAGTCGGTCATGGAGACGTGCCGCAAGAGCATCAGCGACTGTCGTCTGCTGGCGAGCGGGCAGGGTGGGTGCGTGGCCCTCGTCTTGAACGCGGCCAAATCCAGATACTTCGGCGGCTGGGGTCCGACACGCGAAGAGGCTGAGGCGGCGGCGCTGGGGCGCGCCCCCGGCGGAACGATTCAGGACGGCCACGACCACTGCGCGGGAGAAGGCTCCGGTCAGTGACGGCCGCGTCGTATCGATAGGCTGATAGCTACGCCACAGTCGCCGCCGCCCACCAGGTATTTCACCTCCGCACACCGTTAGTGTTGCAAACAACACATGCGTATCAACTAGGTGTCGGGGTATCCGCATTATTAGCGTGGTGGCTAATCGCAGTCGCGCGCCCAAAAGCCCCCGTCAGGAGCAGCGGAATCATGAGCCCCCAGCCAGGTATCCCAGCTGGACCGGAGCGCCGGCATCAGGTCGTCATCATCGGCTCCGGATTCGGCGGACTTAACGCGGCAAAGAAACTCAAGCACACAGGCGTCGACATCAAACTGATCGCCCGTACCACCCACCACCTTTTCCAGCCGCTGCTGTACCAGGTGGCGACGGGCATTGTGTCCGAAGGCGATATCGCACCGCCCACCCGTGTCGTCCTGCGCCGCCAGCGCAATGTTCAGGTGCTGCTCGGCGACGTCACGCACATCGATCTGGAGGGCAAGTTCGTGGTGTCCGACTTACTCGGGCACACTTACGACACTCCCTACGACAGCTTGATCGTCGCCGCCGGCGCCGGCCAGTCGTATTTCGGCAACGACCATTTCGCCGAGTTCGCCCCGGGCATGAAGTCGATCGACGATGCACTAGAGGTGCGGGGCCGGATCCTGAGTGCGTTCGAACAGGCCGAGCGGTCTCGCGACCCGGAGCGACGCGCCAAGCTACTGACGTTCACCGTGATCGGGGCCGGCCCCACCGGCGTCGAAATGGCCGGGCAGATAGCAGAATTGGCGTCCTACACATTGAAGGGCTCCTTCCGGCACATCGACTCGACGAGGGCGCGGGTCATCCTGCTTGACGCCGCGCCCGCCGTGCTGCCGCCGTTCGGCGACAAGCTGGGTCAGCGCGCGGCGGCCCGGCTGGAGAAGATGGGCGTGGAGATCCAGCTGGGTGCGATGGTGACCGACGTCGACCGCAACGGCATCACCGTCAAGGATTCCGACGGCACCGTTCGGCGTATCGAATCGGCCTGCAAGGTCTGGTCCGCCGGCGTGTCAGCCAGTCCGCTGGGCCGCGACCTTGCCGATCAGTCGTCCGTCGAACTGGACCGGGCCGGCCGCGTCAAGGTGCTGCCCGACCTGTCGGTGCCCGGCCACCCGAACGTATTCATCATCGGCGACCTGGCCGCGGTCGAAGGCGTGCCGGGAGTGGCGCAGGGCGCCATTCAGGGCGCAAAGTACGTCGCGAGCACCATCAAGGCTGAACTCGGTGGTGCCAACCCGGCCGAGCGGGAACCATTCCAATACTTCGACAAGGGCTCGATGGCCACGGTGTCGCGGTTCTCCGCGGTCGCCAAGATCGGTCCGGTCGAGTTCAGCGGCCTGTTCGCCTGGTTCGCGTGGCTGGTGCTGCACCTGGTCTACCTGGTTGGATTCAAGACCAAGATCAGCACTCTGCTGTCCTGGACGGTGACGTTCCTGAGCACCCGGCGCGGCCAGCTCACCATCACCGAGCAGCAGGCGTTCGCCCGGACCCGGCTCGAACAGTTGGCTGTGCTCGCGGCCGAGACCAATCGGCCGCCGGCCAGGCGGGCCAGCTAGCCGGTCGCCGGAGGCGTCCTCCAATGCGGTTGCTGGACACCGCATTTCATTGGAGATGAGTTGGCGCGGCGGCTGATCAGCCTTCGCGAATCTCGAGATTCTGCAGTCGCACCTGACCGCGGGCGACGATCCGGTCGTCGCCGTCGGTGATGGTGACCAACCACAATTGCTGGCTTCGGCCGCGGTGGATCGGCTCGACGGTGCCGTACACCATGCCCGACCCGATGGAGCGCAGGAAGTCGGTGTTGTTGTTGACTCCCACCACATTTCCGCCGCCGCGGGCGGCCAACCAGGTGTAGGCGGCCACACTGGCCATGCTCTCGATCATCGAGCAGTAAACGCCACCGTGAACCAAACCCATCGGCTGCAACAGCTTGGGCGTGACCTCGAGCTGTGCGCGGGCACCGTCGGGGCCGAGTTCGGTGAATTGCAGCCCGATCTCGCGATCGAAGGGTGCGGCGAAGTCCGGCGGGAGGATCGTTTTCTGCGGATCTGGCACGTCCATGTGTCTACACCATGGCCACCGCAAGCATGCTCGCGACGGAATTGTGGCAAAACGGCTGAGGCCCCGTGCCTTCAAGGCACGGGGCTCGCCGATCGAGTAGACCGGGGGTCGCTGCAGCCCTCAGGACTCTCACACGGTCCGTATCGCTCGACTCGTTCAGCATAGGCAAGGCTGCCCTAACTTTGCAAGCTGTATGGTGCTTCATTGTTCGCGGCGGTGCCAGCGGCGGCCGACACAGTGTTTTGTCAGGCTTCCGTACGACCGTCGGTAGTAAGCCGGAGTACGCTGGATCCGACGCTCAGGAGATGAACGAACTATGGCCAAACTGACACGGCTGGGGGATCTAGAACGGGCCGTCATGGACCATCTGTGGTCCACGCCCGAGCCTCAGACCGTTCGCCAGGTCCATGAGGCGTTGTCGGCACAGCGTGACCTGGCCTACACCACGATCATGACCGTGCTGCAGCGGTTAGCCAAGAAGACCCTGGTCTCCCAGATCCGCGACGACCGGGCACACCGGTACGCACCGGTGCACGGTCGTGACGAACTGGTCGCCGGACTCATGGTGGACGCGCTGGCCCAGGCCGAAGATCCCGGCGGCAGACAGGCCGCGCTGGTGCACTTCGTCGAACGTGTCGGTGCCGACGAGGCGGAGGCGCTGCGGCGCGCACTCGCCGAACTGGAAGCCAATCAACGCAAGAACTCGACATCTGCTAGCGCTGGCCCGGAGGGCTGAGGGACACTAACAGTGTGTCCGCGTTGGCTTTCACCATCCTCGCGGTGCTACTGACCGGCCCGGTGCCGGCGATGTTGGCCCGCGCGCGCTGGCCGCTGCGCGCTCCCCGCGCCGCAATGGTGCTCTGGCAAGCCGTCGCGCTGGCCGCCGTCCTGTCGGCGTTCAGCGCCGGCATCGCGATCGCCACCCGTTTATTGATGCCCGGCCGCGACGGGCGGCCCACGACCAGCATCGTCGGCGCCGCCGACCGCCTCGGCTGGCCGCTGTGGACGGTCTACATCAGCGTCTTCACCCTGACCGTGCTGGTCGGTGTTCGGCTGATGGTCGCGATGGTCCAAGTGGCCATCGCCAACCGGAAACGACGGGCGCACCACCGCATGGTGGTCGACCTGGTCGGAGTGGGCCACGGCGCGGCGCTGTCCCAGCCCTGCGCCCGCACGCGCGATCTTCGCGTGCTGGACGTTCCGCAACCGCTCGCCTACTGCCTGCCGGGCGTGCGCAGCCGCGTGGTGGTCAGCGAGGGAACGCTGAGCACGCTCGCCGACCCCGAAGTCGAGGCGATCCTCACCCACGAGCGCGCACATCTGCGGGCGCGACACGACCTGGTGCTGGAAGCCTTCACCGCCGTGCACGCGGCCTTCCCACGGCTGGTCCGCAGCGCCAACGCGCTCGGCGCGGTCCAGCTT
Organism: Mycobacterium sp.; assembly: GCF_036273375.1. Classification (GTDB taxonomy): domain Bacteria; phylum Actinomycetota; class Actinomycetes; order Mycobacteriales; family Mycobacteriaceae; genus Mycobacterium. The sequence goes on from NZ_DASUHS010000104.1 coordinate 15,329, forward strand.
CTGGTCGAGTTGCTCGCCGACGACGCGGCGGTCCGCGCCGCGGGCCGCGCTCCCCTGGCCCGGGCACTGGTCGCATGCGCATCGGGGCGGACCCCGTCGGGCGCACTCGCGGCGAGCGGCCCCAACACGGTGCTCAGAGTGCGCCGGCTGGGCGGACGCGGCAACAGCCCGCTGTTGTCGGCGGTCGCATACCTGGCCGCGGCAGCGGTGTTCGTGGTGCCCACGGTCGCCCTGGCCGTCCCGTGGCTCACCGAGCTGGAACGCTTGATCAACCTCTGACGCCGCGAGCCGATCACCCCGGGCGCACAACTGTTCGCTGTGCCACAGTGTCACCGAAAGCTTTTGCCGAAAAGTTCTCCAAATTGAGAGGCGAAAACATGAGTTCGTCGGATGCCCCTTCCAGCTCCACGACCGGTTCCGCGCAGATCGGCGTCACGGGTCTGGCCGTGATGGGTTCCAACATCGCCCGTAACTTCGCCCGGCACGGCTACACCGTGGCCCTGCACAACCGCTCGGTCGCCAAAACAGATGCGCTGCTCAAAGAGCACGGCGACGAGGGCAAGTTCGTGCGCTCGGAAACCATTGCGGAATTCCTTGACGCGCTGGAGAAGCCGCGTCGGGTGCTGATCATGGTCAAGGCCGGCGAGCCCACCGACGCCGTCATCAACGAACTCGCCGACGCCATGGAAGAAGGTGACATCATCATCGACGGCGGCAACGCCCTGTACACCGACACCATCCGCCGGGAGAAGGCGATGCGCGAGCGCGGCCTGCACTTCGTGGGCGCCGGCATCTCGGGCGGCGAAGAGGGCGCGCTCAACGGCCCGTCGATCATGCCGGGCGGTCCCGCCGAGTCGTACAAGTCGCTGGGCCCGCTGCTCGAGGAGATCTCCGCACACGTCGACGACGTGCCGTGTTGCACCCACATCGGCCCCGACGGCGCCGGACACTTCGTCAAGATGGTGCACAACGGCATCGAGTACTCCGACATGCAGCTGATCGGCGAGGCCTACCAGTTGTTGCGCGACGGCCTGGGCAAGACCGCACCCGAGATCGCCGACGTGTTCGCCGAGTGGAACAAGGGCGACCTGGACAGCTTCCTGATCGAGATCACCGCGCAGGTGCTGCGCCAGACCGACGCCAAGACCGGCAAGCCGCTGGTCGACCTCATCCTCGACGAGGCCGAGCAGAAGGGCACCGGACGCTGGACCGTGAAGTCGGCGCTCGATCTGGGTGTGCCGGTGACCGGTATCGCCGAGGCGGTGTTCGCCCGTGCCCTGTCCGGTTCGGTCGCCCAGCGCAAGGCCACCACCGGCCTGGCCTCCGGTAAGCTGGGCGAGAAGCCAAGCGACGCAACACAGTTCATCGACGACGTGAGCAAGGCGCTGTACGCGTCGAAGATCATCGCCTACGCCCAGGGCTTCAACCAGATCCAGGCGGGCAGCGCCGAGTACGACTGGGGCATCACCCCGGGCGACATGGCGACGATCTGGCGCGGCGGCTGCATCATCCGCGCGAAGTTCCTCAACCGCATCAAGGAGGCGTTCGACGCCGACGCCGACCTGCCGACCCTGATCGTCGCGCCCTACTTCCGCAGCGCCATCGAGGAATCCATCGACGGCTGGCGCCGCGTCGTGGTGAAAGCCACCGAACTGGGCATCCCGATCCCCGGATTTGCTTCGGCGCTGTCCTACTACGACGCGCTGCGCACCGAGCGCCTGCCCGCCGCGCTCACTCAGGGCCTGCGGGACTTCTTCGGCGCACACACCTACGGCCGGATCGATGACGACCCGGAGAAGCGCTTCCACACACTGTGGAGCGGAGATCGCACCGAAGTGCCCGCGTAGCCGGGCGACGGACGGCGTGAAGGGGGCTTGAGTCGGTGGGGCGGCTGCGATGAGGTTTCTCGACGGGCACAGGCCCGCATACGATTTGACTTACAACGACGTATTCGTGATGCCGAACCGCTCGGAGGTCGCGTCCCGCTTTGACGTCGACCTGTCCGCCGGTGACGGCTCGGGCACGACCATCCCGGTCATCGTCGCCAACATGACCGCGGTGGCCGGGCGCCGGATGGCCGAAACCATCGCGCGGCGTGGCGGACTCGTGATCTTGCCGCAGGATCTCCCGATCACCGCGGTGCAGCAGACGGTGGAGTTCGTCAAGAGCCGCGACCTGGTGCTCGACACCCCGGTGGTGCTCGGGCCCGACGACTCGGTGTCCGACGCGACAGCGCTGATCCACAAGCGTGCGCATGGTGTCGCCGTGGTCACCTTCGAGGGCCGTCCCCTCGGTCTGGTGAGCGAATCGTCGTGCCTGGGCGTGGATCGCTTCACCCGGGTGCGCGACGTCACAATCACCGACTTCGTCACCGCCCCGGTGGGAACCGAGCCGCGCAAGGTCTTCGATCTGCTCGAGCAGTCCCCCATCGGCGTCGCCGTCATGACGAACGCCGACGGAACGCTGGCCGGCGTGCTGACCCGCACCGGCGCCATCCGCGCGGGCCTGTACACCCCGGCCGTCGACGCGCGGGGCCGGTTGCGGGTGGGTGCGGCCGTCGGCATCAACGGCGATGTCGGAGCCAAGGCGCGGTCGCTGGTCGAGGCCGGCATCGACCTGTTGGTCATCGACACGGCGCACGGGCATCAGGTGAAGACGATGGAGTCGATCCGGACGGTCGCGGCGCTGCAGCTGGGTGTGCCGCTGGCCGCCGGCAACGTGGTCTCGGCGGAGGGTACCCGCGATCTGCTGGGCGCCGGGGCGAACATCGTCAAGGTCGGCGTCGGACCGGGCGCGATGTGCACCACCCGGATGATGACCGGTGTAGGCCGCCCCCAATTCTCCGCCGTAGTCGAATGCGCTTCGGCGGCAAGAGCATTGGGCGGACATGTTTGGGCGGATGGCGGCATCCGGCATCCGCGGGACGTAGCGCTGGCGCTGGCCGCCGGGGCGTCCAACGTGATGATCGGGTCGTGGTTCGCCGGCACCTACGAGTCACCCGGCGACCTGATGCGCGACCGCGACGACCAGGCGTATAAGGAGAGCTACGGCATGGCCTCTAAACGGGCGGTGGTCGCGCGCAGCGGCGCGGAAACCGCCTTCGATCGGGCCCGCAAAGCGCTGTTCGAGGAAGGCATTTCGACGTCCCGGATGGGGCTGGATCCGGCCCGCGGCGGTGTCGAGGATTTGCTCGATCACATCACCTCGGGCGTGCGCAGCACCTGCACCTATGTCGGCGCCGCCAACCTGGCCCAGCTGTATGAGCGGGTCGTGGTCGGGGTGCAATCGACCGCTGGCTTCGCCGAGGGCCATCCGCTACCGCAGGGGTGGTGACACGGCGTAGCGACCGGCGTTGCCCGGACTGGGCAGCGCCGTGCGGGCGCGGCCCGGGCTAGCATAAGACAGCAAAGACGGAAGCAACCGCGACCGCTCCGCCACCAGGCAGCGAAAGGATCGACGTGCCGCAGGCACCCGTGCCAGCCACCGGCTTGCGGGCGCACGGACCGTCAGACGAATTGCCCGGTGGGGAGCCCCCTCCGGCGCCGTCTCTGCTCATCGAGCCTGCCTCCTCGGCCGGCTGGGGGCGCAGGCCATGAACTTGACCATCACCGTTGTCAGCGTTGTGGCGATCGCGGTGCTCATCTTCGGCAACGCCGTCTTCGTCGCCGCGGAGTTCTCGCTGACCACCCTGGACCGCAGCGCCGTCGAGGCGAACGCGCGCGGCGGTAGACGCCGCGACCGCTGGATCCGCCGCGCGCACCACCGGCTGTCGTTTCAACTGTCGGGCGCCCAGTTGGGCATCTCGGTCACCACGCTGGCGGCCGGTTACCTGACCGATCCGATGGTGGAAGACTTGCCGCACCCGTGGCTGGATGCGATCGGCATATCCGACAAGGTCGGCGACGCCGTCATGGCCTTCCTGGTGCTGCTGATCGTGACGTCGGTGTCGATGGTGTTCGGCGAGCTCGTTCCCAAATACCTGGCGGTGGCGCGGCCGCTGTCGACGGCCCGCACCGTCGTCGGCGCCCAGCTGTTGTTCTCGCTGCTGCTCACCCCGGCGATCCGGCTGACCAATGGGGCAGCGAACTGGATCGTGCGCCGGCTCGGTGTTGAACCGGCCGAAGAGCTGCGGTCGGCTCGATCCCCGCAAGAGCTGCTGTCGCTGGTGCGTTCGTCGGCGCGCAGCGGCGCCCTGGACGCCGCCACGGCGGCCCTGGTGCGGCGATCGCTGCAGTTCGGCACCCTGAGCGCCGAGGAGCTGATGACACCCCGATCCAAGATCGTGGCCCTGCAGACTAACGACACGGTCGCGGACCTGGTGACCGCGGCCGCCGAGTCCGGATTCTCCCGCTTTCCCATCGTCGACGGCGACCTCGACGAGACGGTCGGCATCGTGCACGTCAAGCAGGTGTTCGCCATCCCGCGCACCGAACGTGCCCGGACGCGGCTGATCACGGTGGCCCAACCCGTTCCGAAGGTGCCGTCAACCCTGGACGGCGACGCGGTGATGGCCGATATCCGGGCCAACAACCTGCAGACGGCGCTGGTCGTCGACGAATACGGCGGCACCGCCGGCATGGTGACCGTCGAGGACCTGATCGAAGAGATCGTCGGCGATGTCCGCGACGAGCACGACGACGCGACTCCGGACGTGATGCCAGCCGGCACGGGCTGGCGGGTATCGGGCCTGCTACGCATCGATGAGGTGGCCACCGCCATCGGGTTTCGGGCGCCCGAAGGCCCCTACGAGACCATCGGCGGGCTGGTGCTACGCGAGATCGGTCACATTCCGGTGGCCGGCGACACAGTCAAGCTGCCCGCGTTGGATGCGGACGGCCTGCTGGACGCGGTGACGCGTTGGCAGGCAACGGTTATCCGGATGGACGGACGCCGGATCGACCTGCTCGAACTCGTCGAACTGAGCAGTCACGGTGAAGTTCCCGCGGCCGGGACACGCCGATGAGCGACATCATGGGTCTGTTGCTGGCCTGCCTGCTGATCGGAGTGAACGCGTTCTTCGTCGCCGCGGAGTTCTCGCTGATCTCGGCGCGGCGCGACCGCCTCGAAGCGCTGGCCGAGCAGGGCAGAGCGGCCGCGGTCACGGTGATTCGCGCCGGGGAGCAACTGCCGTCCATGCTGGCCGGTGCCCAGTTGGGCGTCACGGCCGCGTCGCTGCTACTCGGGCGTATCGGCGAGTCGGCGGTGTCCAATCTGCTACGAACGGCGCTGGGGCTCACCGGGATTCACCCGGCGCTGCTGCACACGTTGTCGTTCGCGATCGCGCTGGCCATCGTGGTGACGCTGCACGTGCTGCTGGGCGAGATGGTGCCGAAGAACATCGCACTGGCCGGCCCGGAGCGCACCGCGATGCTGCTCGTCCCGCCGTACCTGGCCTACGTGCGGGCCGCCCGGCCGTTCATCGTGTTCTACAACAAGTGCGCGAACGCGGTGGTGCGCGCATTCGGCGTCGAACCCAAGGACGAGCTGGAAATCACGGTCTCCCCCGTCGAACTCAGCGAGATGATCGCCGAATCGGAGTCCGAAGGCTTGCTGGACCGCGACGAACACACCCGGCTCACCCGGGCGCTGCAAATTCGCCACCGCGTGGTCGGTGACGTGGCGGTCCCCCTCGCCGGTGTGCGCGCCGTCCCGGTCGCCGCGGCGGGCTCGGGCCCGACGGTCGGGGCCGTCGAGCAAGCCCTGGCCCAGACCGGTTACTCCCGGTTCCCGGTGGCGAGCGTCGGTGGCGCCTTCCTGGGATATCTGCACATCAAGGACGTGCTAACGCTCGGCGACGATCCGCAGACGGTGATCGATCTGGCGCAGGTACGGCCGCTGCCGCGGCTGTCGCGAGCACTTCCCCTGGCCGACGCCCTGTCGCGGATGCGCCGCAGCAACAGCCATCTGGCCTTGGTGACGGACGAAAGCGGAGGCGTGGTGGCCATGGTGGCGATGGAAGACCTGGTTGAAGACCTGGTCGGCACCATGCGGGAGGCCTAGCGACACTGGCCGGCCGGTGGGACTGCGCGCAGCCCGTATGATCTTCACGTCTGCCAGTTAAAAAATGCTGGAGGGCAGAGGACCGTTTGCACGCGGAACATGCGTTGCTGGAAACACATCCCGGTGCTCGCCGCAGCGTCGTTCTTGGGGCTGTCAGCGCGGCCTGACCTGCTGTGGCGGATCGCGCGCACGACGCTCACCAGGCTGCGCTCGGTAAGCTTATGACATTGCCAATCTGGCCCGACGATGGTCCGGTGCGGCCCATGATGGAGGAGAATCATGACTGATCGCGTGTCGGCGGGGAACTTGCGCGTCGCCAGAGTGCTCTACGACTTCGTGAACAACGAGGCCTTGCCCGGCACCGACATCGACCCCGACAGTTTCTGGGCGGGCGTCGACAAGGTGGTCACCGACCTCACCCCCAAGAACCAGGACTTGCTGCGCCGGCGTGACGAGCTGCAGGCACAGATCGACAAGTGGCACCGGCAGCGTGTCATCGAGCCGCTCGACATCGAGGCGTACCGCGAGTTCCTCACCGAGATCGGTTATCTGTTACCCGAACCCGCAGACTTCACCATCACGACCTCCGGTGTGGACGACGAGATCACCACGACCGCCGGCCCGCAGCTGGTGGTGCCGGTGCTCAACGCGCGGTTCGCGCTGAACGCCGCCAATGCCCGGTGGGGCTCGCTCTACGACGCCCTCTATGGCACCGACGTCATCCCCGAGAGCGACGGCGCCGACAAGGGCACGAGCTACAACAAGGTCCGCGGCGACAAGGTGATCGCCTACGCGCGCAAGTTCCTCGACGAGGCCGTGCCGCTGGAATCAGGGTCGTGGGCCGACACTACGGGGCTCAGTGTCGAGGACGGCCAGCTCAAGGTCGCGACCGCCGACGGCTCCGTTGGCCTGGCCAACCCGGAGCAGTTCGCCGGCTACACCGGCGAGCTCGGCTCCCCCAACTGGTCGGTGTTGCTGGCCAACCACGGCCTGCACATCGAAATCCTCATCGACCCGGAGTCACCGATCGGCAAGACCGACTCCGCGGGTATCAAGGACGTGGTCCTGGAATCGGCCATCACCACGATCATGGACTTCGAGGACTCGGTCGCCGCCGTCGACGCCGACGACAAGGTGCTCGGCTACCGCAACTGGCTCGGTCTGAACAAGGGCGACCTGTCCGAAGACGTGAAGAAGGACGGCAAGACGTTCAGCCGGGTGCTCAACGAGGACCGCACCTACACCACCCCGGACGGCGAGGGCGAGCTGACCCTGCCCGGGCGCAGCCTGATGTTCGTCCGCAACGTGGGTCACCTGATGACCAACGACGCGATCGTGTGGAGCGAAGGCGACGAAGAAAAAGAGGTGTTCGAAGGCATCATGGACGCGCTGTTCACCGGCCTGACCGCGATCCACGGCCTCAAGACCGGTGACGCGAACGGGCCGCTGGCCAACAGCCGCACCGGGTCCATCTACATCGTCAAGCCCAAGATGCACGGACCCGACGAGGTCACCTACACCTGCGAGCTGTTCAGCCGCGTCGAGGACGTCCTCGGCCTGCCCCAGGGCACCCTCAAGGTCGGCATCATGGACGAGGAACGGCGCACCACCGTGAACCTCAAGGCCTGCATCAAGGCCGCAGCCGACCGCGTCGTGTTCATCAACACCGGCTTCCTGGACCGCACCGGCGACGAGATCCACACCTCGATGGAGGCCGGGCCGATGATCCGCAAGGGTGCGATGAAGAGCACCGCGTGGATCAAGGCCTATGAGGACGCCAACGTCGACATCGGCCTGGCGGCCGGCTTCAAGGGCAAGGCTCAGATCGGTAAGGGCATGTGGGCGATGACCGAGCTGATGGCCGACATGGTCGAGCAGAAGATCGGCCAACCGAAGGCGGGAGCGACCACCGCGTGGGTGCCGTCGCCGACAGCGGCCACCCTGCACGCGATGCACTACCACTACGTCGACGTGGGCGCTGTGCAGGAGGAGCTCGCCGGCAAGAAGCGCACCAAGATCGAAGAGCTGTTGACCATCCCGCTGGCCAAGGAACTGGCCTGGGCTCCCGAGGAGATCCGCGAAGAGGTCGACAACAACTGCCAGTCCATCCTGGGCTATGTGGTGCGCTGGGTCGCGCAGGGCGTCGGCTGCTCGAAGGTGCCCGACATTCACGACGTGGCGCTGATGGAAGACCGTGCCACGCTGCGCATTTCGAGCCAGCTGCTGGCCAACTGGCTGCGCCACGGCGTGATCACCGAGGAGGACGTGCGGGCCAGCCTGGAGCGGATGGCCCCACTGGTCGACGAGCAGAACGCGAAGGACGCGGCCTACCTGCCGATGGCGCCCAACTTCGACGACAGCGTGGCCTTCCTCGCGGCGCAGGATCTGATCCTGACCGGAACGCAGCAACCCAACGGTTACACCGAGCCGATTCTGCATCGCCGTCGGCGTGAAGCCAAGGCACACGCCGCGCAGTCGAATTGAGCCTGCGCTCAAATCGGGTTGGAACGTGTAATAGTGCCGTCGATGACTAAGATCGGCGCCGAGCAATCGATGGATCGACGGAAAGGCCGCAGGCACTGGTATGGGTAGGCACACTGCGCCCGACCCTGATGACTTCCCCGTCGAGGCATCTCGCGACGACGTCGTCGACGAGCCGTCTCGAGGCGAAGAGGCAGGACATCGCCAGCGGAGTGCCGGCGACGGCGAGGAAGCCGACCTCTACTCGGACGAGGGTGACTATTCCGAAGAGGGGGACTACTCGGCGGAGGGTTACTACTCCGAGGCGCGTCGCCATCCCGATGACGAGGGCTTCGCGACGGACGACGACGATCTCTACGCGGCCGAGGATTCATTCGTAGACGGCACCGCCGATGACTACCCGGAGTTTCCTGCACGGCCGGCGGGCCCGTCGAGTCCGGAGCCGCCTGCCTCACCGCCGTCGCTGTTCCGCGGCGGGCATCGTGGGCTCGGCGATTGGCGGGGCGGTCATCGCAGCGAGGGCGGACGGCGCGGCGTCAGCATCGGAGTGATTGTTGCGCTGGTCGCGGTCGTCGTCGTGGTGGGATCGGTGATCCTGTGGAGCTTCTTCGGTGACGCGCTGTCCAAGCGTTCGCACACGGCGGCCGGCCGCTGTGTGGGAGGCCAGGAGACGGTCGCTGTCGTCGCCGAGCCGTCGATCGCCGATTCCGTTGCGCAGTTCGCGGAAAGCTACAACAAATCCGCCGGGCCGATCGGTGACCACTGCATGGTGGTGAGCGTCAAGCCGGCCACCTCCGACGCCGTGCTCAACGGCTTCATCGGCAAGTGGCCCGCGGAACTGGGCGGCCAGCCGGCGTTGTGGATCCCGGGCAGTTCGATCTCGGCCGCGCGCCTCGCCGGGGCGACGGCCCAGAAGACCGTCACCGAGAGCCATTCGCTGGTCACCTCGCCGGTGGTGCTGGCCATCCGCCCCGAACTCGCGCCGGGTTTGTCGAACCAGAACTGGGCGGCGCTGCCCGGCCTGCAAACCAACCCGAATGCGTTGGCTGGGCTGAACTTACCCGCCTGGGGCTCGCTGCGCCTGGCGCTGCCGATGAATGGCAACGGGGACGCAGCGTTTCTGGCCGGAGAGGCGGTGGCGGCCGCCTCGGTACCGCCCGGCGCCCCGGCGACGCAGGGCACCGGCGCGGTGCGCAGCCTGTTGAGCGCACAACCCAAACTGGCCGACAACTCCCTGACCGAGGCGATGAACACGCTGCTGAAGCCCGGTGACCCCGCAACCGCCCCGGTGCACGCGGTAATCACCACCGAACAGCAGCTTTTCCAGCGTGGCCAATCGTTGTCAGACCCTAAGGGCACCTTGGGGGTCTGGCTTCCGCCAGGGTCTGCGGCGGTGGCCGACTACCCCACCGTGCTGCTCAGCGGTTCGTGGCTGAGCCGAGAACAGGCCTCGGCGGCCAGCGAGTTCTCGCGTTTCATGCATAAGTCAGACCAGCTGGCCAAGCTGGCGAAGGCCGGCTTCCGCGTCAACGGCGTGACACCGCCCAGTAGTCCAGTTACGAATTTCCCGGCGCTGCCCGCAGCGCTGTCGGTAGGTGATGAGCCGATGCGGGCCACCCTCGCCGAGGCGATGGCGAGCCCGTCGAGCGGACAGGCCACGACCATCATGCTCGACCAGTCGATGCCCGGACAGGAAGGCGCAAAATCCCGGCTGGCCAATGTGGTTGGGGCGCTGCAGGACAAGATCAAAGCGCTGCCGCCCACCGCGGTGGTCGGCCTGTGGACATTCGACGGGCACGAGGGCCGCTCGGAGGTGGCCGGCGGGCCGCTGTCCGACGCCGTCAACGGCCAGCCGCGTTCGGCGGCACTGGCCGCCGCGCTGGACAAGCAGTACTCGTCGAACGGCGGTGCGGTGTCATTCACCACGCTGCGGATGCTCTACCAGGATATGCAGACCAATTATCGTGCGGGCCAAACGAATTCGATCTTGTTGATCACCGCGGGGCCGCACACCGATCAATCGTTGGACGGGCAGGGGCTGCAGGACTTCATCCGTAAGAGTGCTGATCCGGCCAAGCCCATCGCGGTGAATGTCATCGATTTCGGAGGAGACCCGGACCGGGCGACCTGGGAAGCGGTCTCCCAACTCAGTGGCGGTAGCTATCAGAACCTCGCTACGTCGGCGTCCCCCGACCTCGCTTCGGCGGTGAACACCTTTCTGAGCTGACGGCGTTCGTCGGCACCACCGGCGGTGCGGCCGTCAGGCGAACGCCTCCACCGGCGGGCATGAGCAGACCAGATTGCGATCGCCGTAGGCGCCGTCGATGCGACGCACCGGCGGCCACACCTTGGGCCGGAACTCCTTGCCCAGCGGATAGGCGGCCTGCTCCCGGGTGTATGGGTGGTCCCACTCGCCGATCAGGAGGCACTCGGCCGTGTGCGGTGCGCCCCGCAACGGGTTGTCGTCGACGGGCCACTCTCCCGCGCCCACCCGGTCGATCTCGCCGCGGATGGCGATCATGGCGTCGCAGAACGCGTCGACTTCGGTCAGGGTCTCGCTCTCGGTGGGCTCCACCATCAGCGTTCCGGCCACCGGGAAACTCATGGTCGGAGCGTGAAAACCATAGTCCGCCAAGCGTTTTGCCACGTCATCGACGGTGACACCGGTGGACTTGGTGATTCCCCGCAGGTCCAGGATGCATTCGTGGGCGACCATGCCGTTCTCGCCGGTGTACAGCACCGGGAAGTACTCGTCGAGGCGCCGGGCGATGTAGTTGGCCGAGGTGATCGCGGTCAGCGATGCCGCGCGCAAGCCCTCGGCGCCCATCATCCTGATGAAGGCCCAGCTGATCGGCAGGATCGAAGCCGACCCGTAGGGCGCCGCCGACACGGGATGCCCCTGGGGCAGCTCGGGGGCGTGCGGGTGCCCCGGCAGGAACGGCGCCAGATGCGAGCGCACCGCCACCGGCCCGACGCCGGGACCGCCGCCGCCGTGCGGAATGCAGAACGTCTTGTGCAGGTTCAGATGGCTGACGTCGCCGCCGAACTTGCCCGGCCGCGCCAGCCCGACCAGCGCGTTGAGGTTGGCGCCGTCGACGTAGACCTGGCCACCGGCGTCGTGGGTGGCCGCACAGATCTCGGCGATGTCGTGCTCGTAGACGCCGTGCGTGGACGGATACGTGATCATCAGCGTCGACAGCCGGTCGCGGTGCTCGCTGACTTTGGCGCGCAGGTCGTCGAGATCCACGTCGCCGTTGGTGTGGCAGGCCACCACGACCACCCGCATCCCGGCCAGCGCCGCCGACGCCGCGTTGGTGCCGTGCGCACTGGACGGGATGAGGCAGATGTCGCGTTGCGGTTCCCCGCGGCTGGCGTGGTATTCGTGAATGGCCAGCAGCCCGGCGTACTCGCCCTGCGACCCGGCGTTGGGTTGCAGCGAGACGGCGTCGTAACCGGTGATCTGCACCAGCCAGGCCTCCAGGTCGGCGATGAGACGCCGCAGGCCGGGGGTATCCGACGCCGGTGCGAACGGATGCTGGCGGGCGAACTCAGGCCAGGTGATCGGTTCCATCTCCGCGGCGGCGTTCAGCTTCATGGTGCACGACCCGAGCGGAATCATGCTGCGGTCCAGGGCAATATCTTTGTCGGCCAGCGTGCGCAGGTAGCGCATCATCGCCGTTTCGGTGCGGTACTGGGTGAATGCGGGATGGGTGAGGAACTCCGATGTGCGGGTGACGATGCCGGCACCGGCACCTACCTGCCCGGTGGCTTGCATTCCGAAGGCCTCGAGCACCGCGGCGACATGCTCGTCGGTGGTGGCCTCGTCGCAGGCCACCGACACGTGGTCGTCGTCGACCCACCACAGGTTGATGCCGTCGGCCTTTGCCGCGGCGATCACCGCGGCGGCGCGTCCGGGCACCCGGGCCAGCACGGTGTCGAAGTACTTGTCGTGCACCAACGCATCGCCGAGGGCGCCGGCGATCGCCTCGGCGTGACCGTGCACGCGGCGCGCCATCGCGGTCAGCCCCTCGGCGCCGTGGTAGCTGGCGTACATCGCGGCCATCACCGCCAGCAGCACCTGCGCGGTACAGATGTTGCTGGTCGCCTTGTCGCGGCGGATGTGCTGCTCGCGCGTCTGCAACGCCAGCCGGTAGGCCGGCGACCCGTCGGCGTCCAGCGACACACCGACCAGCCGGCCCGGCAGCTGCCGCGCATGGCTGGCGTGCACCGCCAGGTAGCCGGCGTGCGGACCACCGAATCCCATTGGCACGCCGAATCTTTGGGTGCTCCCGAAGGCGACGTCGGCACCGATCTCACCGGGAGGCTCGATCAGCGTCATGGCGAGCAGGTCGGCGCCGATGGCGATCAACGCGCCCCGGTCGTGCGCCTGCTCCACCAGGTCCGACCAGTCGGTGACGCGGCCACTGGCCCCGGGCAGCTGGGCGATGACGCCGAAGAAGTCGCCGTCGGGAAGACCACCGCACAAGTCGGCGGTAACAATCTCGATGCCCAGCGGCTTGGCCCGGGTGGCCAGGATGGCCGCGGTCTGGGCGAAGACGTCGGCGTCCACCGCTAGGCGGTTAGCCTTGCCACGCGCCGCGCGGTGCATCAACGTCATGGCCTCAGCCGCCGCGGTGCCCTCGTCGAGCATCGAGGCGTTGGCGACCTCGAGGCCGGTGAGGTCGGCGACCATCGTCTGGAAATTCAGCAGCGCCTCGAGCCGGCCCTGGCTGATCTCCGGCTGGTACGGCGTGTAGGCGGTGTACCAGGCCGGGTTCTCCAAGATGTTGCGCAGCAACACGGCAGGCGTGAGCGTGTCGTAGTAGCCCTGCCCGATCATGGACACCGCCACCGTGTTGGCCTCGGCCAACGACCGCAACTCGGTCAGCGCCTCGGTCTCACTGGCCGGGGGCGGCAGTCGATCGAGACCGGGCGCGGCGCCACCGTCGGTCAGCCGGTCCAAGATGCCGGCCGGAACCGCCTTGGCGGCGAGCTCGTCCAGCGAGTCCACACCGATGACGGCGAGCATGGCGGCGATGGCCTGGCTGTCCGGGCCGATGTGCCGAGCAGCGAAAGTGAATTGATCGGACACTGGAACTCCTGAATAGGGCGGACAAAGACATATCAAGGCAGAGGACTTACGGCCCTCTCCCTCTGTCTTCACCCAGTCGCCGGGCGCCTGAGAGATTCGGCGCCCGATGCTGCCCGCGCGCCTTTCCCCATCGGCGGGTGCGGGCCACAGGGGTCCACACCGCTTTCCAGAGGCATCATGATTTCGTGCGGTCCGGGTGCCTGAGAGGTTGACGGAGAGGTGTTGCTCCTTCGGCGTCCGTGACTGGCAGCCACGAAACTCTCCCGCTCGAATGCGATGCGCAGCCCAGTTTACCCGGCCGCTTGCGGCCCGGCCCCTGGCGCGCCGTCAGCCGATCTTGCGGTCGCGGTGCTTGCGCCGGGACGCCAGTTCGTCCTCGGGCTCGGCGATCGACTCGCCTCCGTCGGCCCGTTCGCCGGGGAAGTCCGCGATGACGCCGGTCAGCTCGCGCATGGCGCCCGACACGGCGATGCCGAAGACGCCCTGCCCGCCCTGCAGCAGGTCGACGACCTCTTCGGCCGACGTGCACTCGTAAACCGTGGTGCCGTCGGAGAACAGGGTGATGTTGGCCAGATCCTGGACACCACGCTGACGCAGATGATCGACCGCGACGCGGATGTTGTGCAACGAGATTCCGGTGTCGAGCAACCGCTTGACGATCTTGAGGACCAGGATGTCCTTGAACGAATAGAGCCGCTGGCTGCCGGAGCCTGCCGCGCTGCGGATCGACGGGACCACCAGCGAAGTGCGTGCCCAGTAGTCCAGCTGCCGGTACGTGATACCGGCTATCTGGCAGGCACTCGGACCGCGGTAGCCGACCAGCTCGTCGGGCACGGAGTCGTCCGGGAAGAGTCCGGGCTGCACGGGTGGGCTGGCTACGGTGACGCTGCGGTCACTGGTCGCCGGGCTGCCGTTCTCAGCTAGGTTGAGCTGCTCTTGGCGTGGCTGCTCGCTCACGGTGGTTCCTCTCCGCGATCGCGCTCTCGTCGTTAGCTGCGTCCCTGGCTGCGTTGCAGCCACGTTTGCTCAGGCCCGAGTGCTAGTTGAGCTTACGCTGTCCGATAGCCGCCGCGCCTGTAGTCGCGAACAAAGTATGGCCGCCGCGGGGCCAAGTGGGCGGGCTATCCGCCAGCGTGTCGACATCATGGTGTGGTTTGAGATGGATCCGTGATATCACTTTCCAGGCTAAACCAGCCGCACCGCCGTACCCAAGTGCTGGTCGTGACGGGTGTGCGCTAGGTGGCTTTGAAATCGTCGGGAGACACGCTGTCGAGAAATTCCTTGAACTTCTCCACCTCGTCCTCCCGGACCGCGGTGCCGCCTTCCTCGTCACTCTCGTCGGGAATCAAGAGGCCGGCCTGGGCGAGCACGCCTTCTTCGACGTAGATCGGAACGCCGACCCGCAGTGCGATCGCCACCGAGTCGGACGGACGGGCCGACACGGTGATGTTGCGGTCGAATACCAGGTCAGCGTAGAAAGTGCCTTCTTGCAGATCGACGATCCGCACCTCTTTCAGCGAATGCCCAAGCGCGGCAATAACATCCCTGATCAGATCGTGCGTCAACGGGCGCGGGGGCTCAACGCCTTGCTGCTCGAGCGCGATGGCGGCGGCCTCCGACTGACCGATCCAGATCGGAAGGTAACGGTCACCATTGGTTTCGCGTAGTAACAGCACCGGCTGGTTCTGCGGCTGCTCGACGCGAATGCCGACAACACGAACTTCACCCATCTGTGTCTGCCCTCCGCATAATGGCGCCGATTGGACTGGTAATCGCCAGGGACGGCGAGGTCAAAAATCCGCCATACTGCCGAAAACCAAGCTGTCGACCGAAGTCTAGTCCTCAGCGATCCAGAACGTCGCGAACGGCGGATTTGATCAACGACGTGTGCAGCGTGATGGCGAGCGCCGCGACTTCGCGTGCCAAATCGTCGGCGCGATCGCGCGCGCCGGCCTTGCCGGCTTTGACTACCGGCCCGGCAATTTGGGCGATCAGATCCGACTGCCTATCGGCGGCCGAGCGGAAAGCGCGCAAATGCCGCGGCTCGACACCGTAATCCGACAGCGCCCGCGCGCATTGCAGGATGACGACGGCGTGCTCGTCGAAGAAACCGGCGGGTCCGGTGGTGATGACTCCGGCTTTGAGTAGCGCGGTCAGCAGGTCGTCCTTTACGCCCGCGCGGTTCAGCAGTTCTTCGCGGCTCAGCCGGACGTGGGTGGGGGCCACCGCCGAGGTGTCGGAGCCGGCGTCCGCCCCGGTTCCCGCCACGGACACGAGGCGCGGGGCCGAATACGACGATCGGACGGGCGGCAGCTCGCCGTCGGGTTGGGCGTCCAGTTGCGCCCTGATGACCTTCAGCGGCAGGTAGTGATCACGTTGCGCGGTAAGGATGAACCGCAGCCGCGCGCAGTCGTATGCGGTGAACCTTCGATACCCCGACGCGGCCCGTTGCGGCGTCACCAGTCCCTCGGCCTCCAAGAAGCGGATCTTGGAGATGGTGACATCGGGGAAGTCCGGCCTCAGCAGTTCCAGGACCGCCCCAATCGACATCCCGGCCAGTGCCGAGCTATCGGGTGCGCTCACTAGCCTGAAGATCCTCCATCCTCACCCTGCTTGGGTCCGGTCAGAAACACCAAGCGGAACTTGCCGATCTGCACTTCGTCACCGTTGGCGAGCACTGCGGAGTCCACGGGCTCACGATTGACGTAAGTGCCGTTGAGACTACCAACGTCGACCACGCTGAATTCGTTGTTTTCCAACCTGAATTCGGCATGCCGACGACTGACGGTTACGTCGTCGAGGAAAATGTCGCTGTCGGGGTGCCGACCCGCGGACGTGGTGGGTTGGTCCAGCAAAAAGCGAGAACCCGCGTTCGGTCCCCGCTTGACGACCAGCAACGCCGAACCCGTGGGGAGTCCCTCGACTCCGGATACCGCACTCTCGGTTCCCGCTTGCGCGGGAGCGTCCAGCTCGTTGAGGAAGTCGGCACGGAAGACAGAAGTCGTCTCTACCGTGACTTCGTCCGAATTCTGATCGTTGTCCATGTCCGTCACGCGCTGCTCCTCACTGGCTGCTGTGGCGTTGTCTGTCCGGGCCGCTCGGCCGGCTTTCGCACCAGGTTTCTTTGCCCGGCATGCCGATTACTGCCGTCTTCTACTTGCAAGTGTCTTACACGTGTCTTCCAGCGATCTTCGAAGGCCTTCAAAGCTCGATGTGTCGACGGTACCGCGCACCGGCCTGCAATGCGCCCACCACCTGACGATCCGAAACTTCGACTCCCCCGTACCCTGCCTGCACCGCTCGCTCGCCGTGCGGGGCTGCAGGGACATTAGCAATCGTCATTCGGTCAGCGTTCCGCGGTAGGCCTCAGCGTCGAGCAGCGAAGAAATGGCCGACTCCAATTCGCCCACTTCGGATACCTGCACATCCAGCAACCAGCCGGCTCCGTAGGGGTCGGAGTTCACCAGTTGCGGACTGCCATCCAGATCGGTGTTGACCGCCGACACTTTGCCCGATACCGGGGCGTACAAGTCCGACACCGATTTCGTCGACTCGACCTCGCCGAAGGATTCGCCCGCGGTCAGTTCCGTGCCCACGTCGGGCAGCTGAACGAAAACGACATCGCCCAACGCCGACTGCGCAAAATCGGTGATGCCCACTCGCACGGTGTCATCCCCGCTTCGGCGAACCCATTCATGTTCGGCGGTGTAGCGCAGGTCGGGCGGGATATCGCTCACGGGAGATCCTGTTCTGTTCGGGCGGTGCTCACTTGACGGGCTGAGCGTATTGGTGCGGTTTTGGTTGCCGCAAGGTGGTCACGTCCACCCGGTCGGCCTGCTGGACGGACATTCGCGCACCGACGCGCTTGACGGTGTCCTGCGCGCCACCGGGTATGTTCATCGCCGCGGCGAGGGTAGGTGGATCGCCAATCGCCAGAATCGAATACGGCGGTGACAGTGTTTTGGAGTCGATGGTCAGCGACCCTGGCACACCCACCACCCACGTGTCGACACCTACTCGCACCGATTGGTGCGCGTCGTTGACTTCGATCGCCTCGGCGCCGGCAGCCCGCAACTCATTGATCACATCGAGCATCGCCTCGGGCGAAACCCCGGGGGCGGGGTCGTCGATGGTGACGGTGACGCCGGGCCCGGTGGCCCCGACCGCCCCGACGAGAATGGACAACGCCGCCAGCCTGGACTGCGCGGATTGAATCGCGGCCTGGTCGTTGTTTCCGGACGCCTGTAATGAATTCAGCGTGTTCTGTAACTCGTTCACCTCGGTGTTGAGCGTGCCTTCGCGCTGTCGCAACGAATCCAGCAGCACCAGAAGGTCTGCGGGCCGGGCCGTCTCGAGTGAGTCACCCGACTCGGTCTGGCGGACCTGGGTGACGATGGCGAGGCCCAACAGCAGGCAGAGCATCGCGGCCAGCGTCCCAAAGGCCATCCGGGACCGCCCGCCGCGCACCATGCCGGATAGCCCGGTGCGGTGCACCTGCCCGATTTGAGGACGCGGGCTTTTCGCGGCCAGTTCGTGGCGGCCGCGCGGCGCACCCTGTTCCGGCGTCGCATCGGTCCTGGCGTCACCGGGCCTGGTTGGCCCGTCATCACTTTGGCCGCCGACGGTGCGGTCTTGCGGATCCTGGCTCACGTTGACCTCAACTACGTTATGCCCCGAACAGCCTACGGCGCAGGGCGGCGGCGTTGCCGAAGATGCGGATACCCAGCACAACGATGATGGCCGTGGACAACTGTGTTCCCACGCCCAATTGATCGCCGACATAGACGATCAGGGCGGCCACGAAGACGTTGAACACGAACGAGATCACGAAGACCTTCGGGTCGAAAATCCGTTCCAGGTATGCACGTAACCCGCCGAACACCGCGTCCAGCGCCGCGACCACCGCGATCGGCAGGTAGGGCTGGACGACTTCTGGGACCGCGGGGTGAAAAACCAGGCCGAGCACGATGCCGATCGCCAGTGCTGCGATACCGATCATGCTTGATTGCCCGTCCGCGTCTCACACAGGAGGATGTGTCTGTTGAGGACTTTTCTCACTGTGGCCCAATCTGCTTGGCGAACTTGACATCCCGGATCGATTCGGCAGGAAGCGTTAGTCCGTCGGCGGCGTCCACCGTAACCACCACACCGTAGGAGCTCTGCAGCAGCCTCAGTCGCTGCATGCCGGGGCTGTTGTCGAAGACATCGCGCATCGCGCGCGGCGGCCCGATCGCCAGGACCGTGTACGGACTGCTTGTCGGGTTGTTGTCGACCAGGATCGCGCCGCCGGCTTGCCGGATAGTCACATTCGGGCCGATCCGCACACCGCCGACGGAAATGGCCTCGGCACCGCTCACCCACAACGAGTTGACCAGCAGCTGCAGATCGCGATCCAGGATGATTTGCCTGCTGCCGTTGACCCGCTGCTTGGACACGTCGGAAAGGTTCGGGCTGGCACCAGGATCGGTGACGGTCACCTTCAGGCCGGGCCCGATGATCGCCGTGCTGGCGGCCGCCAGGCTGAGCGCGTCAAGCCGTTTCAGGAGCCGCTGCCCCTCGGCATTTTCGGCCAGGGCGTGGCGCTGCACATCGTCGACGCGCGTCGCCAGCTCGCTGCGGCGCTGGTTCAGCTTGGCCGCGGAGCCTTCCGTCGACCGCACATTGCCCAACAGCAGCTGCTGCGCGGAGCGCACTCCGGGGGCCACCGAGCGGGCCTGCGCCACCGCGGCGGCGAAAACCGTCGCGATCAGCAGCGCCGCCGCGGCCTGCCAGAGCCAACCGAACGTGCGCTGGCGTCCGCTGCGTGGTGCGTCGGCGATGCCGCGCCTGGCCGCAGCCGCGGCATACCCGGGATCGAGGTGCTCGGACAGCAGCGCGCGCAACAGCGAGGGCACAGGGATCTGGTTGGGCCGCGACGCCACATGGGCGCTGTGACCGGCATTGGGGTCGTAACCGCCGAGCAGACGGTCCGCGTCAGCCATGGTCAGCCACCTTCGCCGCGGCCGACGGGCGAGCACCGCGGTCGACCTTGGGCATGCGTCGCAGCACGAGAATCATCTGCACCGCATACTGCACGAAGGCCCACAGGTAGGCATACATACCCCAGATCAGGAAGGCCCAGCCGCAGGCCCCGGTCACGCGGCTCCACAGCGCGTCCCAGGTGCCCAGCAGTACCAATGGAAAGCCGGACATCAGCGCGAACGTCGCGGCCTTGCCGATGTAGGTCACCGGCAACGCGGACAGCCCGCGACTCCACAGCAGCGGCAGCGTGGTTGCCAACAGCCCGTCCCGCGCGAGCAGGACGATGACGAACCACCACGGCACGATCCCGCCGAAGGCCAGCACGATGGGCACCGCGACCATGTAGAGGCGGTCGACCGCGGGGTCGAGCAGCACACCCAGCCGCGAGGACTGATTGAGAAGCCGGGCGATCTTGCCGTCGGCCCAGTCCGAGGCGCCGCTGAATATCAGAATCGCGACCGCCCACCCGTTGGCGTGCTCGATCACCAGGGCGTAGACGAACACCGGGATCAGCGCCAGGCGGACGGCGCTGAGCACGTTGGGCACCGTCAGCACCCGGTTGGGCGGAAGCACGGGCTCCATGAGCCGTGACCTTAGCCCAACGGCGAGTGCGCGGCTGGCTGCACACTCGGGCGCCGGCGTGCGGCAGGACGCACATTCGGCGCCCGACACCATCGGGATTAGTGGCGATCGCAAGCGCGGCGGAGCCGGGCGCAGCGGGTCGACACCATCGGGATTAGTGGCGATCGCAAGCGCGGCGGAGCCGGGCGCAGCGGGTCGACACCATCGGGATTAGCGGAAGACCCCGGGCAGGCTCAGGGTGGACAGCGTGTCGTCCGACAGCGGGTTGTCGTTGACCATGTAGGTCCACGTGGACGTCGGCCGCGCCAGTTTGGACAGGTCCAGTCCGGGCTCCTCCTCGAGCACGTTCGCGGTTTCGAAGGTCTGCTGGGCCGCCTCGATCGCGTCCGCGGCGAGCGACGCGAACGCGTCGACGGCCAGCCGGTGAAACTCGTCCAGCGGGTTTTGCCGACCCAACGCCCGCAGGTGGATGCTCTCCCGGATGTCGGCCAGGTACGCCAGGTGGTCGGCCCAGCCACGGTCGAGGTGATAGAGCATGATCTGCCGGCAGATCGTCTCCAGGCGCTCTTCGGAGATTCCTTCCGTCTCGGCCAGCTCCTCGTAGCGCTTCGGCGCCAGATCGGCGAGCTCTTCACGCGCGGTTGGGTTGCGCAGCAACGTATTACGACGATCGACGATGATGGCGCGCTGCTGGGCGATCAACTGGTTGTAGCGCCAGGTGTTCGCGTGCACGTCCAGCATGCGGCCCTCCGCGACGCGCTGCGCGTGGTCGAGCAGACCCGCCGCCTTGGCGCTCACGATCTTGCCGTCTTCGTCGGTTTCCATCGGCAGCTTGTTGTGGTCGAGGTTGGCGGCGACCACGTCGTCTTCCCAACTCGAGAAGAACACCGACGATCCCGGGTCGCCCTGCCGCCCGGCACGCCCGCGCAACTGGTTGTCCAGACGCTGGGTGTGGTGGCGCCCGGTCCCGACGACGTGCAGCCCGCCCAGCTCGGCGACCCGGTCATGGTCGGCTTCGTCGGAGCCGCCGAGTCGGATGTCGGTACCGCGCCCCGCCATCTGCGTCGAGACGGTGACGACGCCGAATTTGCCGGCCTCGGCGATCACCTGGGCTTCCTCGGCGTCGTTTTTGGCGTTCAGCACCACCGCCGGTACGCCGCGGCGCAGCAGCCGCTCGTGCAGGTCCTCGGATTCGGCCACGTCGCGGGTGCCCACCAGCACCGGCTGCCCTGTCCCGTTCACCTCGGCGATGTGCGCGACGATCGCGTCGTTCTTGGCCGCGCCGGTGATGTAGACCCGGTCGGACTCGTCTTCACGAATGTTGGGCTCATTTGGCGGAATCGGTGAAACCCCGAGCTTGTAAAACTGGCGCAGCTGCTCACCGGCGGCCAGCGCGGTGCCGGTCATGCCGCACACCGTCCTGTAGCGGTTGATCAGCGCCTGCACGGTGATGGTGTCGAGCACCTCACCCGTTTCGGTGGTCTCGATGCCCTCCTTGGCCTCGACGGCGGCCTGCAGGCCGTCGGGCCAGCGCTGCAGCTGCGCGATGCGGCCGCGCGCGGCGTTGATCAGGTGCACCGCGTCGTCGCGGACTATGTAGTGCACATCGCGCTGCAACAGCACGTGCGCATGCAGCGCGACGTTGATCTCGGTCAGGGTGGTGACGACGTGTTCCTCGGAGTACAGGTCGATTCCGCCGAGCGCCTTTTCGACCTTCCGGGCGCCGACCTCGGTCAGGTGAACATTGCGGCTGTCGGCGTCGGTGTCGTAATCGGTGCCGGCCTCCAGTTGGCCGGCCAGCTCGATGATCTCCAGCCGGGGCGTCTCCCGGTGGGTGGTTCCGGCCAGCACGAGCGGCACCAGTGCCTCGTCGACCAGCACCGAGTCGGCCTCGTCGATCAGGGCCACGTCGGGATTGGGCGATACCAGGTCGGCGACGTCGGTCACCAGCTGATCGCGCAGCACGTCGAAGCCGATCTCGTTGACCGACGCGTAGGTGACGTCGCAGCCGTACGCGGACCGGCGTTCCTCGCTGGTCGACTCGGCGGTGATCCAGCCGACGGTCAGGCCCATGGCTTCGATGACGGGGCCCATCCATTCGGCGTCACGACGGGCCAGGTAGTCGTTGATGGTCACGACGTGCACGTGCCGTCCGGCCAACGCGTACCCGGCAGCGGCGATCGCGCCCGCGAGCGTCTTGCCCTCACCGGTGGCCATCTCGATGACGTCGCCGGCCAGCATGCGCAACGCGCCCAACAGCTGAACGTCGAACGGCCGCAACCCACTCGCCCGCTCGCCCGCCTCCCGAGCGATGGCGAGGAACTGCGGGATGTCGTCGGAATCCGCGAGGTCATCGAGGTTGAGGAGCCCGGACGCCTTGCGTAGCTGCTCGTCGGTCAGTCCGGCCGCCTCGTCGTCGTACTCCGACGAGTCGGTGACCTGGGTGAGAGAGCGGCTGCGGTCCTTTTCGGCGCTGGCGCCGAGCAGCTTCCAAAAGCGGCTGCTCAGTCGGCCGGGTTGAGCGCGGGTCGTCTTAGGCACAGGTCAACGGTACGCGGTGAGCCGCCGCGCGAACTCAGGCCAGTCGCCGACGATGCGGGTCGCGCCGCGGGGTGCGGAGCAACGACTCGTCACGCGAGGTTGGAGCGGCGTGGATAGGCGACATCGGGATCGGTGAGCACATTGACGACGGCGGGCAGCCCGCTGGCGAAGGCGCGTTCCAGCGCGGGCCGCAACTCGCTGGGCGCGGCGACCAGTTCGCCGTGGCCGCCCAGGGCGCGCGCTACCTCGTCGTAACGCGTCCCCGGGCGCAGCTCCGCCACCACCGAATAGCCGTACAAAGCCTCCATGGGGTGTTTTTCCAGACCCCAGATTCCGTTGTTGCCGATCACGGACACGACCGGCACGTTGTGCCGAACCAGGGTGTCCCATTCCATGCCGCTGAAGCCGAACGCGCCGTCGCCCTGCAGCAGCACCACCTGGCGGTCCGGGTGGGCCAGCTTGGCGGCCAGTGCATAGCCGGGGCCAGAACCCAGGCACCCGAACGGGCCGCTGTCCAGCCAGCAACCCGGTTGATAGCTGTCGATCACACGTCCGGCGTACGACCCGAAATCACCGGCATCGATCACGACGATGGCGTCGCGATCCAGCATGGGTGCCAGTTCCGCATACACCCGCATCGGGTGCAGTGGGCTGCGGTCGTCGGCGAGTTCGGCCTTCTCCTTGGCGCGCGACGCCGTCTCGTTGGTTCGCAGTTCGCCGATCCAGTCCGCATGGTCGGTCCCCGTGGCGGGGGCCAGCGCCGCGAGAATCGTCAACAGGTCGCCGTAGAGCTCGGCCTGCACCGGCCGCGGATGGCGGCGTGCGGGTTCGACTCGGTCCGCCACGATGAGCTGGGTCTGCGCCCCGAACACCGCGCCGAAGCCGAGCCGGAAGTCCATGGGAACGCCGACGATCAGCGCAACGTCGGCCTCCCCCAACGCTTTTCCGCGAACCCGGGAGAATGCCAGCGGGTGATCGGCGGGAACGGAGCCGCGGGCCATTCCGTTCATCAGCACCGGGATCTGGAGTTCTTCGGCAAGGCGTAGCAGGGAGGCTTCGCCGCGGCCCCACCAGACGTTGGTGCCCGCCATGATCACCGGCCGCTTCGCCGCGGACAGCAGGGCGGCGGCCCGGCCCAGGTCATCGCCGTCGGGTGCGGGCCCCGGCGGCAGGTCGACGAGGGCGCCGGGCCGGCCGTCATCGTCGGACATGGAGAACACGTGGTCCATCGGGAAGTCCACGAAACCCACGCCCGACGGCGCACCAACCGCCGCGCGCAGCGCGTCGTCGACGAGCCGCCCGGCCTCGTCCGCCGACTGTGCGGTAGCGGCGAAGCGGGCCAGCGGCGCCACGAACGGCACGTGGTCGATCTCCTGCAACGAGCCCATGCCCCAGCGCTGCGCCGGCGCCCGGCCGCCCAGCACCACCAGCGGCGACTGGTTCTGCTGCGCCGCCGCCATCGCGCTCATCCCGTTGGTGATGCCCGGCCCCGCGGTCAGGGCGGCCACGCCCGGCGTCCGCGTCACTTTCGACCAGCCTTCGGCGGCGAACGTCGCGGTCTGCTCATGGCGCGTGTCGATCAGCCGGATGCCCTCGTCGCGACACCCGTCGTAGATGGAAAACAGGTGGCCGCCGGATAGCGTGAAGACGGTGTCGACACCGCTGGCCCGCAGGCGCCGCGCGACAAGTCGGCCGGCGTGCAATGTTTGTGCGGGGATGGCGTCGGTAGTCATGACCGCAGCCTAACCAGGTCCGTCGGGTACCTTCGCCGAAGGATTTGAAGTTGAGGAGTGTTTGACCACCTCGACCTTAAGGAGACGTCGACGATGGGTCCGAAACCCTTCAAGCCATCGATCAACTGGTCGGCGGCACCCATGGATTCGTTGCGGTGGGTCGCCATAGCGTGGGTGGTCAGCGCTATCTGTCTGTTCGGGGTGCTGCTCGCGTTCCGCTATCTCACGCCCTGGGGCAGGCAGTTCTGGCGGATCACCCGCGGCTACTTCGTCGGGGCACACCGCGTCCGGGTGTGGGCCATGCTCGGCGTGTTGCTGTTGTCGGTGCTGCTGTCGGTGCGGTTGGTAGTGCTGCTCAGCTACCAGGGCAACGACTTGTACACCGCGGTGCAGAAGGCGGTTCAGGGAATGGCCGCCGGTGACGACGGCGTCAAACAGTCCGGGGTACATGGCTTTTGGATGTCGCTCGCGGTCTTCAGCGTGTTGGCAACCCTCTACGTCATCCGGTTCGCGGCCGACGTTTATCTGACGCAGCGGTTCATCATCGCCTGGCGCATGTGGTTGACGGCTAACCTCACCGACGACTGGCTGGAAGGCCGGGCTTACTACCGAGATCTTTTCATCGACAACACCATCGACAACCCAGACCAGCGCATCCAGCAGGACATCGACATCTTCACCGCCAACGCCGGTGGAACCCCCAACATCCCGTCCAACGGGACGGGAAGCACGTTGCTGTTTGGGGCGGTCAATGCGGTGGCCTCGGTGATTTCCTTCGCCGCGATCCTGTGGAACCTGTCCGGGGACCTGGATCTCTTTGGCGTGGTGTTACCCCGGGCGATGTTCTGGACGGTTCTGGTCTACGTGCTGATCGCGACCGTCGTCGCGATTTGGCTTGGGCGCCCGTTGATTTGGCTTAGCTTCAACAACGAAAGGCTGAACGCCGCCTTCCGATACGCCCTGGTGAGGTTGCGGGACGCCGCGGAAGCGGTCGGCTTTTACCGCGGTGAGCGGGTCGAGCGGGCGCAGCTGTGGCGGCGCTTCACGCCGATCATCGGTAACTACCGCAATTTTGTCCGACGGACCATCATTTTCAACGGGTGGAACTGGTCGGTGTCACAGGCAATCGTCCCGCTGCCGTGGGTGATTCAGGCGCCGCGGCTGTTCGCCGGCAAGATCGATTTCGGCGATGTGGGCCAGACGGCGACGGCATTCGGCAATATTCACGACTCGCTGTCGTTCTTCCGCAACAACTATGACGCGTTCGCCTCCTTTCGGGCCGCCATCATCCGATTGCACGGGCTGGTCGACGCCAACAGCAAGGGTCGCGCGCTTCCAGCGATTCTGGTCAAGCCGAGTGAGGAGGCGACAGTTGAGCTTCGCGGGATCGAGGTGCGCACGCCGGAGGGTGACCAACTGGTCGACTCGCTGGACATTCAGCTCGACCACGGCGACACCCTCGTGATCACCGGCCGCTCCGGGGCCGGCAAGACGACGCTGCTGCGCAGCCTGGCCGAACTGTGGCCGTACGCGTCGGGAACCCTGTGCCGCCCGGACGGCGACAACGCGACCATGTTCTTGTCACAGCTGCCGTATGTGCCACTCGGCAACCTGCGGACCGTGGTCTCCTATCCGCATTCACCGGACAACATTTCCGATGAGCAGCTGCACGACGTGCTCACCAAGGTGGCGCTGGCGCCGCTGATCAACCGGCTGGACGAAGACCACGATTGGGCCAAGGTGCTCTCCCCCGGCGAGCAGCAGAGGGTTGCCTTCGCGCGTATCCTGCTCACCAAACCGAAGGCGGTCTTCCTCGACGAGGCCACCTCCGCGCTGGACGAGGGCCTGGAATTCGCGCTGTATCAATTGGTTCGGGCCGAGCTGCCGGAGTGCGTCATGGTCAGCGTGAGCCATCGGCCCACAGTCGAGCAGCACCACGAGCAGCAGCTGCACCTGCTCGGCGGCGGCCCGTGGCAACTGGGCCCGGTCGATAAGGAACCCGCGCCGGTCTAGCGGCGCCTATGCTCCCCCGGCCCGTGCGGCCGCGTGCGCTCCGGCGCGGCGCCCGAAGAACGAGCCTTCACCCAGCTGCGTTCCGCTCGCGTAGCCCTTGCCGTCCTGGGCGAGGTTGGACGCGCACGCGCCCGCGGCATACAAACCGGGCACCACGGTTCCGTCGGCACGCTGCACCTCGCCATCGAGCGTCACCGCGAGGCCGCCGATGGTGAATCCCGAATACATCGCGCGTCCGAGCGACAGGTCGAACACCGCCCAGGGGCCGTTGTCTTGTGGCGCAAGGAATTCCGGCTGCTTATGAAAATCCGGATCCTCGCCCGCGGCCGCGTGCTTGTTGTAGCGATCCAGCGTGGCGGCGAGGTTGCCCGCCGGAATGCCCAGCGCGGCTTCCATTTCCGCGATGGTCTCGTACCCGTCGAGGAAGCGGATCAGCGGCATGGCCGGCATCTCGGTGTGCGCTTCGTCGACGATCAGGTATGCCGTGTGGTCGGGCTGCTCCAGCACGAAAGCCGAAGTGCGCGAGTGGTAGGAGTCCTCGGTGACAAACCGCTGGCCCTCCTGGTTGACGATCACACCGGTCAGCAGAACCTCGGGCGGATAGGCCGCCGCGGTGATGAACAGCTCGTCCATATTTTTGGTCGCGCCGCCCGCCGAGACGCCCATCCGGATGCCGAGTCCGTCGTCGTTGGGGTTGCCCAGGATGTAGGGCGCCACGACGCCGTGATGCTTGGTGCGTCGCTCCTGGCCCAACGCGGGTGTGTGCTCGGCGACCATCTCCGGGTTCATCGCGAATCCGCCCGCTGCGATGATGACGGACTTGGCCTTGATCGCACCGGTTTCGGTGAAATGCTTCCACGCGACGCCGACCACGGCGCCGTCGTCGTCAACGACCAGGTTGGTGACCCCGGTCTCGTAGCGGATCTGCACGCCCATCGCGTCGGCGCGCTTGAGCAGCAGGTCGACAACCATGCTGGCGCCGCCCAATTCGCCGGGCACCGGCACCGAGTGTCCGCGTGGCGCCGGCTTGGCCCGCTCGCAGAAGGGCCAGACCTTTTCATTGCCCGTATAGCTCAGCCCTTCGGTGCCCGGGGGAACGACGACCTTGCCCGGGTAGTAGCTGCGCTCGAACTGAAAGCCCAAGTCTTCCAGCCAATTGAAATGCTCGACGCTGCCGTCGCAGTAGGCGCGGATCTTGTCCAGCTCGGGTTCGCGCGACACCTCGACCAGATACTTGTACATCTCCTCGACGGAATCCTCTTGACCCGTCGCCCGCTGCACCGCGGTCCCGCCACCGAGGTAAAAGTGGCCTCCGGCAAGCGAAGTGGTGCCACCCGCGGCAGCCGCGCGTTCGAGCACCAGCACCCGCGCTCCGGCGGCCGCCGCGCTGACCGCGCCGCAGCCGCCGGCGATGCCAAAGCCGATCACCACGACGTCGACGTCATCCGACCATGTGGTCACGTCATCCGGGCAAACTGTTGCCGGTATCTCCGTGCTCATTGGCGCCACTCCTCCTCATCGCTGCGCTCTGCGCCGTCGTTGGCGCGTGCTCACCGCTGCTCCTGTTTGATGTAGTCGTAAAACGCCCTCATCTCGGGCGCAACGTACGCAAACTCGACATACGGCACGCCCGCCTGCGGCGCTGATAGGTAGACGAATTGGATGCCGCCGGGCATCGCGCCTCGCTGAACGACCGCGGCGCCCCGCTCGGCGGCCTCGGTCACCGTTACCTCAAGTTGCTCGGGGCTCTCGACCTCCATGCAGATGTGGTGCAGACCCGGCCCGCGATCGGACAAAAAGTCACTATAGATGTTCTCGCCGCGAACCGGTTGGATCAGCTCCAGTTGCATGTCACCGAGGTAGCTCAGCGAGATGCTGGCAAAGAAGTCGGCGGGCTGGCCACGGTAGCTGCACGCGTCCGGAGCAAAGTGCACATCGGGTATGCGGACCCACGTTCGCACGCCTAACAGGCCGGTGAGGGCCGTTTCGGTGGCATCAAGGTCGGCGGTGACCCAGGCAATCTGCGCCGGTGATTTAACGGGAAGCGTCATCGCCTCGCAGAATAGTCCAGTGGCGGGGCCGTCTCAAAGGGCCCAAACGACTTTGCCATGGCGTGCCCGTCCGGCCGGCAAATCGCCGGGTGAACACGTTCTAATTCCGCTTACCGGCCGCCACCGCAAGCCATCAATGCTGGCTCAGGACGTCGACCAGCAGCCGGAGCTGGGCCTCGAAAACGGTTTCCGGGTCGGTCAGGGTATCTGCGCCGTATTGGCCAAACACCTCGAGGCTGATGGCACCTAGTACCCCCGCCCACAGCAAGAAGCACTTGGCCAGGACCTGGTCATCACCGGGAAACCCGAATTCGTGGCGGATCCGTTCGAAGTCGGATGACATCGGTTGCGGGGCAAGATCATTCGTCAGCCGAATATCGCCTGTGGCGATTCCGGCCGCCACCGCGTCGAACAGCACCGCGACGACCCGGGTGCCCACCGCGACCGTTCGCTCTGGGGGTGCGTGATATCCGGGAACGGGACTGCCATACAGCAGGGCCCAGCCGGCCGGGTGTGCGACGGCCCAGCCGCGGGCTGCACGCGCGATGGCGACGACATCGTCGCTCCACACGTCGCCGACCGTCTCGCGGGCGCGATCCACTGTGTCGGCCAGGTCGGAATAGGCGTCAACCAGCAGCAAGGTCAGCAATTCGTCGCGGCTGGACACGTAGCGGTATACCGCCGAGGACACCATCCCCAGGTCGCGGGCTATGGCCCGCACCGACAATCCGGCCGCACCGCGATCGAGCAGCTGGCGGCGACCGAGTTCGATGATGCGAGCCTCGATCTGCTCACGCGATTCCTGGCGTTTGCCCACGCGGTCAGTGTGACACAACCGAGAACACCGCTCTTGCTTTCCGCGGCGGGCTGTGACAGCGTGTTCAAATCAGAGAGCATCGCTCTCGAAAGTTCGACCAGGATTCGCTGAGAGGCCGCATCATGTCCACCCGATACGAAGAACCGAACCGGGCCGCCCGCGCCGCGAACGGGGTTATCCGCTGGCTCGCCGAGGCGGGGATCAGCATCGCTGGAACCCGGGCGCTGCGCGTCCGCGGCCGCAAAACCGGAAAGCAACGCGCGGTGGTGATCAACCTTCTGACCGTCGACGGCGTGGACTATCTGGTGTCCCCGCGCGGCAACACCCAGTGGGCGCGCAACGTCCGGGCCGCATCCGTCGTCGAGGTGGGTCCCCGCTGGCGCCGGCGCCCCATGCGGGCAGGCGAGATCGACGACGCGGCCAAGCCCGAGCTGCTGCGGCGTTATCTGGCCAAGTGGTATTGGCAGGTCAAGGATTACGTCGCCGGGTTGACCCCGGACAGCACCGACGAGCAATTCCGCGCCGCCGCACCCTCGATTCCGGTGTTCGCGCTGACCCCGACGGGCACTGCGGGCTGACTGCCCCTAGTGCGCGTTGTCGCGTACTCCCAGGTCTTCGCGAGCCTCCTGCGTGGTAGCTCCCCATGACACCGCGGCCGGGAAATCGCCCCACACGCTGTTGAAGATGCCGACGAGCTGTCCGGGGCCGCCGTTGGGCGCCAGGTAGACCGGTCCGCCCGAATCGCCGTTGTGGCTCTGCACACCGTGCGACATGGTGAACCAGCCGTTGTTCACGCTCTCCACCGTCCCGCAGGTTTCCCCGGTGATCACGCCGAAATGGCAGACGGGCTGCCCCGGGGCGAGCGTCAGGCCGGGGTCCGCGACCAGCGGACGACCGCCCGGCAGGATGTTGTTCGCCGTGACGCTGTTGTCCAACACGATCGCTTCGTAATCGCTGATCGTCTGGCTCGTGGACACGGTCGTTCCGCTGGGGGTGTTGTCCCGGAAGGCCGCCATCTGGCCGATGACGGTGCCGCCGCGGTCCGTCACCACTCCGCCCCCGCCCCGGCAGTGTCCCGCGGTGAACGCGATCTTCAGGGCGGGGTCGACATACCCCAGCGTGCACACGCGGTTGCCCTGGCGTATTTCCATGCCCGGGTACACGACGACGTCAGCATGGGCCGGCGCACCCGGCAGCAAGGAGGCGAGAGCTGCGACAGAAGTCAATGCGGCAAACGCGCGCCGTGCCAGACGACGATGCACCCTGAACTCCGATCCATCGGGCCGATACCGACGGGAGGCCGAGGTCACGGCGTAACCGCCCTCCCCGCTCAGCTTTTCGCGCCGCCCTGCGCAAATGTTACAGCGAGGTCACGACCGCGGTGTTGGCATCGGTGTGCCGGGCCGCTCGCGGCAACCAGCCGGGCGGGCCGAACACGTAACCCAGTTGATCACGCAGGCGCCTCGCCGATCGCCAGTCGCGGGCGATCGCAACGTATTCGCGAGTCTGCAACGTCCAGATGTTGAACGTATCCACGCGTTTCGTGAGGCCATAATGCGGACGGAACAGCTCGGCCTGGAAGGTTCCGAAGAGCCGGTCCCAGACGATGAAGATGCCGCCATAGTTTTTGTCGAGATACATCTTGTCCATCCCGTGGTGCACCCGGTGATGCGACGGCGTGTTGAACAGGAACTCGCACGGTCGCGGCAGCTTGTCGATCCGCTCGGTGTGTATCCAGAACTGGTAAATCAAGTTCAAGGAGAAACTGAAGAACACCATCCACGGTGGAATCCCCAACAGCGGCAACGGAATCCACATCAAGACCTCACCGCTGTTGTTCCACTTCTGACGCAGCGCGGTGGCGAAGTTGTAGTACTCGCTGGAGTGATGGGCTTGGTGCGTCGCCCAGATCAATCGGACCCGGTGCGCGATCCGGTGATAGGCGTAATAGAGCAAATCCACTCCGAGAATCGCGATGACCCAGGTGTACCAATGCGTCGCCGACAGGTGCCACGGCGCCAGGTACGCATAGATCGCGGCATAGCCGAGCAGCGCCAGGGTCTTCCAGCCGGCGGTGGTCGCGACCGAAACCAGTCCCATCGAGATGCTGGCCACCGAGTCGCGGGTGAAGTGGGCCCCCGACGGCGCTCGCGCCGTGTCGGCGGCCTCGGCCGTGAGGTGTTCCAGCTTTCGGGCCGCAGTCCATTCGAGGGTCAACAGCAGCAGGAAGAACGGGATGGCGAAAAGCACAGGATCGCGCATCTGCGGCGGCAGCGCGGACAGGAAGCCGGAGAGGGCACTCACACAGGTAAGACTACGACGCGCGCCGGGCGCCAGTTCGCCCTCAGCGACGATCGTCGGACTGCGCTTCGTCTCCGGCATACCACTGCACCGCGCGGACGCCCGGAAGCAGCGATAGTTCGGCCACCAACCGCTCCAGGCGGGCCGGAGCATCGCCGTTCATCAGCAGGTGAGCGGTCAGGGTGATCTCATCGCCGGCCGGGTTGCCGGTATGGATTCCGCGAAGCGTGATGTCGTTGCCGCCGGCGTGCTGAACGATCTGGGCCCGCGCGTACTTCTCGTGCTTGGTACGGCAGACCACCTGCACGAGGTAGGGCAACAGGCTCTCGTCTTCTTCGGCACTGTTGTCGCGGTCGATCAGCCGGCCGAGCGGGCGCCCCAGCAGGTGGATGCCGATGACGGTACCGGTGCCGATCAGTGCGAACACCAGGTGACCCGAAGCCGCCAGCACGCCGATAGCCGCCGAGCACCACAGGGTGGCGGCGGTGTTGAGGCCGCGGACGTTGACGCCCTCCCGCAGGATCACCCCACCGCCCAGGAAGCCGATACCGGACACGACATAGGAAGCGACCCGGGTGGGGCTGGTATCGGACGTGGCCGCCGCGTAGAGGACGAACAGCGTCGCACCTCCGGCGACCAGTGCGTTGGTGCGCAGGCCGGCCCGCCGGGCCCGCCACTGCCGTTCCAGGCCGATGAGGGCACCGCAGCCCACGCCGACCCCCAGCCGGAGCACGAAATCGAGAGCGCTCAGCGTCTCCAACGACACGCTCCTTCCCGGTTGCAAGACGGCGAAGGGAGCTAACCAAAGCCGGGTTAACTGCAAGTGGAGGCCGACCGAACCGCCGACGTCGGAGTACTCACGGCGCGCGGCGAGTCCCAGGCTAACCGGTTGTGGGCGTCAGGTGGTGGGGGCAGTAGGCGCTCGATGCGAGCGCCGCGAATTTGGCCGCGCCGTCCATCGTCATGCCGGGGTTTTGATCCTTGATGTCACTGACAACCTGCAAACCCGTTTCGCCCCTGCCCATCAACCCGCATACGGCTTTAGCGGACGTGATGGCTTGACTGGAGCTGCTGTAGATGATGCCGGAATTGCTGAGGTTGGCCAGGAACGCCGCATCGTCGCCCTCCGGCTCGGCGTGCGCGAGGGCCGCGATACTGGTCACGCCGAAAGCGCCGAGCAGCGCAAGTAGAAGTCTCATACTGGCCCCGCCTTTCCGAGCTGGGCGTCGGGCAAGGTCACCTTGGGCCTGTCTCCGCTGGACACGTGCACCGCATGGATGCCGGGCTTTTTGGACAATTGGTCGAGCAGAGCGTCGAGTCCGGCCTTGTCGACATTCCAGTGCTGCACGGCTTCCGGCTGCTTTTGCAGCTTCGCGATGACGTCGTCGAGTTTGACGGGCTCGGCAATCTTCGTCGCACCGCCGGCGCGGACCCGTACATCCCTTCCGCTCACGACTTGCGGCGCGACAGCGCCGAGGGCGCCTCCGGTCAGACTTCCCAGCGCCATCTGACCGAGCAGGCTTCCCGGGATCCCGGCCGCGGGGCTCGCGGCCAGACTGGCGGTCGGCAGGCTGCTGGCCAACCTGATTGCCGGGGTCGCCGACGCCCAGGTCGGCGGCACCGAAAGCTTGCCCACCACATTCGCCTCGCCGATGGCCGCCGATACCGCGCTGGTCAGGCCCGCGCCGGCCGAACGCAAGCCGAGCCCGGCGCCCAGCGCGGACTTCGGGATATCCATGCCCTCGACCGGGAGTTTGTAGAACATCTTGAACTCGGTCATGGCGAGGTTGATCGGGCTCATGCTGTCATTGGCGACCGTGCTGAACCGGCCGATGTCGGCGAGGATCCCGAAGGTGTTCTGCCACGTCGTCCCGGCCAACGGGGACCCCGTGAGCGTGTTGAGCACTCCGTCCCAGAATTCCATGTAACCGCGGGAAGCGTTGCCGAGGGCCTCGAGCAGCTGGCTGATGATGCCGGCCGGTGCGGCCGCGGCGTCCGCGGCCCCACCGGTACCGCTCGCCAGAGCGCCGGCCTGGCCCAGCGCGGCCGACTGGGCCGCGATTCCGGTCGCATTGGTGGTCTGGGGCGGCTCGGTGAATGGGGCCAGTCGCGTGGCGGCCGCAGACGCGCTGGCGTAGCCGAACATCGCGGCAGCGTCCTGCGCCCACATTTCGCCGTATTCGGCCTCGGTGGCGGCGATCGCGGCGGTGTTCTGCCCGAAAACGTTGGTTGCCAACAGCATCGCCAGCCGCATGCGATTGGTTGCGATCTCGGTCGGCGGCACCACCGCCGCGAAGGCGCTCTCATAGGCGCCCGCGGCCGCCGTGGCTTGCACGCCGGCGTTCTTGGCCTGCGCCGAGGTCGCCGACATCCATGCCACGTAGGGCACGGCCGCGGCGGCCATGGCGACTGCCGACGGGCCGGCCCACGCCTCGTTGGCCAGGCCCTCGATGATCGAACTGTAGGACGACGCCGTGGACTGCAATTCGGCCGCCAACGCGTCCCACGCGGCGGCGGCCGTCAGCATCGGTCCCGCCCCCGGACCCATGTACATCTGGCCGGAGATGATTTCGGGTGGCTGGAGCGCGAAGTTCATTACCGGGCCCTCCCAGCGCTGGCCGCCCCGGTGACTGCCGGGAAGGAACGGGCACTGCTCGCCAGAGCGCTGGCAAACACCCCGCGAATCGGCGGCGTTTGCGGCTGTGCCGTCATACTAGGCATGGGTTGTCCGGTCCGCTGGATCAATGCCGGTTGAGGGGTCATCTTCCAAGGCCCCATCAATCCGCCGGAACCACGATGATCGTGGCCGTGGTGGCAACGCCATCGGCCGCCGCTGCAGCGACGCCGGTAGTGCCATTGCTCACGGTGCGCACACCAGCGCCTGCCAACACACGTCCGGCCAGACTCGCCGTGGCCATCTCGCCGAACATGGCCCCTTGCGATGTGGCAGGAATCGCCGGGACAGCCCCCAAACGCGCGCCGGGCAGTACCGAGGCGACTGTCTTCATCACGGGTGCGGCTGTGGCCCAGCCTTGCGGGACCGACAGCGATCCGACCAGGGTCGCGCGGCCCATCGATCCCGCCACGCCTTCTATCTCTGGTGTCACCGCGGAGATGTAGCCACCCCGCAGCGGCGCCAGCGGCGACAGCCCTCCGGCGATGGCTTTCCCGCCGCCGAGCAGTTCGGCGACACCCGGCGCGTTCTGGGCCAGACCCAAGGCCTGCAGGGATAGCAGCCACCAGCCGCCGGGCAGGATGATCGCCCCAATGGGGCTGTAAGCGCCGGTGATGGCGGCGAAAAAAGGCCTGAGGGCGGCCGTGATGGGGTAAAGGGCTTCGATGATTGATGCCGCCGGCGTCGCCGCCGCCGAAGGGGTCGTCGCAAGGCCTTGCAGCATCGTGGGCGTCACGTTGATCAGCGCCGAGAGCTGGGATGGAATGTCCGACGCGGCACTTTGCGCCACCGCTGCGGATTGTCTTGCCACCGCGGACGAATCGGTGGTCTGCGGCGGCTCGGTGAAGGGCGCCAGCTGAGTGGCCGCTGCCGACGAGGCAGCGTAGGCATACATCGCTGCGGCATCCTGGGCCCACATTTCGGCATACTCTGCTTCGGCAGCCGCGATGGCCGCGGTGTTCTGGCCAAGGATGTTTGTGGCGATCAGCGTCATCAACAGGCTGCGGTTGGCGGCGATCACCGGCGGGGGCACAGTCGCTGCGAACGCGGTCTCGTAGGCTGCGGCAGCGAGTCGGGCCTGCATCGCCACCTGCTCTGCCTGTGCAGCCGTCTCGGCCGCCCACGCCACGTACGGGGCAACCGCGGCACTCATCGACGTCGCTGCCGGTCCTAACCAGGACCCAACGGTCATGCCCGAGATCGTCGAGCTGTAGGCCGCCGCGTAGGAATACAGGTCGGCTCCCAGCGCGTCCCATGCCGCTGCGGCGGCCAGCAAGGGCCCCGATCCGGCGCCCACGTACATCCGTCCCGAATTGACCTCTGGTGGCAGCCCCCCGAAGTCCACCCGTTGCCTCCCGTCCTCCTCTGTGCAACGGTAGGGGGGAATATGCGAACAGCTCGCAAATGAGCTGCGACTCAAATGGAATTCATGAGATCGGCTGGCGGACATATATATTTTGCATGTGTTTCCCTGACAGCGCTCCTCACCGGTCCTTCGGCTGAAAACTTCTCTGGATCGGTATTTGACCGACACAGGCGCGGCGTCGTATTGCGAACTCCCTGGTCAGGCCGTTCTTGGGGAGGGGAGGGTTAGCGCGCCGGGCCGGCTGCCCCTAGCTGCGCGAAAGTTATTGTGGGCCAGACTATTTAGCGATGAAGTCATTATTCCAATCCCCTTTAAGGTTTTCGCTCTGGTGGCCAGTAAGTCATCGGCAGCGTGTGACGGCGACCGGCCGGCGATATGCGGTCGCATTGTTGCTTTGTGCAGCCCACTGCGCCTACACCGGGCAGCGCAGCCGACAACTGATTCCTGCGACGCGAATTTGGGTTGTATGCACCGACTCTGGGGTGACACGCGCCCCGCTCGAAGACACCATCGCCGCGTGGCCCAGCGGCTATCTTCGGTTAAGTTGCTGCGGGCAATAGTATTTCGTCGCGATCGCCAAGAATGACGTCGCGTGATCGTTGGTGAGCCCGGGATTTTCGCTCTTCAGTTCGTCAACCATTTGCGGGCCGAACACACCGTTGCCTAGGGACACGCACACCGCTTTGGCGAACTTGATCGCCCCCTCGGGGGTCGAGTAGGTGATGCCCGCACTCCGCAGCGAGGCAAGGAAACGGGCCTCGTCGCCGCCGGGTGGCAAAGGGTCGGCATGCGCGAGCGGAGCTATGCCGATCGTGGCCGAAATGACGGCGCTGAGCGCCAGCACCAGTCTCATGGTTAGTGACTGTCCCATGTTGCGGTGTTGTTCGCAGCGGCGGGCGGGGTTCCGCAGTTCTGTTCAGCGGCAGAGCATTCGAGCTCAGGCAAGCACACGATCACCACCCGCACGCCGCGGTCACGCCTTGGAGAGCTGCTGAGGACAGTAGTACTTCGCGGAAAGCACAGCGAAGTTCGACGCCATCTCCATATCCATCCCGGGATTGTGGGCCTTCACGTCGTGCACCAACTCCAGGCCCGATTCCCCGTTGTTCAGGCAGGAGCACACCGCCCTGCCGGCGGCTACGGCCGAACCCGGGCTGTTGAAGCTGAAGCCGGCTTGGTGTAGCGCGGCGACGAAGCCTCCGTCGTCGCCGTCCGGCGCAGGCGGAGGATCCGCGTATGCCGGGGCGGCAAGGCCGATCATCGTCAGCACACCAAGTAGCGCCAGTAGTCTTTTCATTTTGCCCACCCTTTCCGTTGCGAGCCGGTTTTCGTATTTAGTACATGGCTAGGCTGATTTGGTTTGTCCCTCAACCTAACTGGGCATCGGCCGGGATGACTTTCGACTTGTCGCCCTTCTTCAGGTGCACCGCGTGGATGCCGGGCTTCTTGGCCAGCTGCTCGAGAAGGGCGTCGAGATTTTCTTGATCGACGTTGTGGTGCTGCACCGTTTCGGGTTTCTCCGAGATC
The DNA here is from genome assembly GCF_036273375.1 of Mycobacterium sp. GTDB lineage: Bacteria > Actinomycetota > Actinomycetes > Mycobacteriales > Mycobacteriaceae > Mycobacterium. Next base: position 52,528 of record NZ_DASUHS010000104.1, read on the forward strand.
TGTGCGACTAGGCGTTTCAGCTGTTCCGGCGATTGCTTGTCTTTAAGGTCCTTGATCGGAGTCATCCGGTTACGCACACCCGCACGCGCCACGGTGGGCCCACCGGAGCCCACTGCGCTGCCCAGCATCCCGGCCAGCCCCATCGAACTGAACAGACTCCCCTGGCCCAGCGCGGCCGCGGGCACGGCCTCGGACCCGGCGGCCGACAGCGCGGCGGCGACTGTCCTGATGGCCGGGGTGGACGTGGCCCAGCTCGGCGGGATCGACAGCTTGCCGACCAGGGTGCCGGCATTGCCCATGCCGGCGGTCGGGCTGATCGAGCTGTACAAGGTGCCGCGGCCAAAACCCAGCGCACCCAGCCCGGCGCCCAGCGCATCCTTCGGCAGCGCCCCGTACCCGACGGGCGGGGCGAACTTGAGCCACTGTGACAACGGGAAGTTGATCAGCAAACCGATGTCGTTGAACTGTGTGGTCAGACCCAGCGGCACCTTTACGGCGTTGTACATGGCCGTGTAGAAGCTGGCCCCGCCCGGGACGGTGTTGAACAGATCCGTCATGAACGTCTGGTAGAGATAGGCCAGGTTCGCTGGGAGGGAGAACGGCCCGCTGTAGGGCAAGGTGGTCGCCGCCGACGTCGCGGCGTTGGCGACATTGGCGGCCGGGATGCTCGCCGCCGAACTCACCGCGGCGGCTTGCATCGGCTCGGCGGCCTCATTGGTGGTCTGGGGCGCAGGGCTGAATTCCGTCAGATTGTTGGATGCGGTCGCCGACGAGGCGAAGTACGTGTCCATCGCCGTGGCATCCTGAGCCCAAAATTCGCTGTATTGGGTCTCATTCGCGGCGATCGCCGAAGTGTTCTGCCCGAACAGGTTTGTCGCCACCAGCTGCGCGAGCAGGGCCCGGTTCTCCGCGATCACCGCGGGCGGCACGTGCGCGGCGAATGCCGTCTCGTAGGCGGTGGCCGCCTCGGTGGCCTGGGTCGCGGATTGTGCGGCCTGCGCGGCGGTTTGCTGCATCCAGGCCACGTAGGGCGCGGCGGCGCTCGCCATGGCGAGCGAAGACGGACCAACCCAGGGCCCGGCCGTCAGGCTCGAGAGCACCGACGAGTACGACGTTGCGGTGGACTGCAATTCGGTGGCCAGGTTCTGCCAGGCCGCTGCGGCCGCAACCAACGACCCCGCCCCCGGACCGCTGTACATCCGGCCCGAATTGAACTCCGGCGGAAAGGCTCCGTAAAACATGGCTCGTACCTCCTACCTGGCTGCCTGGATCGACAGCGCTTGGCTGCCATACGGGTTGGTCATCGCGGTCACTCCTCGATGCACGGGATCACGATGATGGTGGCCGCGGCCGGATCAGCCTCGGCGGCAACGCCACCCAGCGAACCAGCCATCGACGCGGCGCCGCCGACCGGTCGGGTTGCGGCGGCCGCGACGGCGCGTCCGGCCAGGCTGGATAAGGCCATCTGGTTGAAGACACCCTCCTCACCGGCCATCGCGGCGGGCACCGCTGCCATGTTGGCCGGCAGCCCCTGGGCGACTGTTCGGATCGCCGGGGCGGCTTCCGCCCAGCCCTGCGGCACCGACATGCTGCCCACCAGAGCGGCTTTGCCCATCGACCCCGTCGCCTGCCCCGCCCCGACGGCGGAGCTGAGCATCGGCTTGACGGCGTTGGCGCCACTGGTCAGCGGCGCCAACGCCCCGGAAATGGCTTTCGGCCCAGCCAGATAGGCGGCCGCGCCCTGACCGTTTTGTCCCCAGGCATACGCCTGGCCGAACGACAGGAACGGACCGCCTGGAATGGTGCTCCATGACTGGGGCGAGAAGGGCCCGGTGACCACCGACCAGAATTCGTTCCAGTTGGTGATGAAACTCGGCACCGTAAGTCCGCTGCCCGATGACGGATCAGCCGCTGTTGTCGCGGCTTGTACCGCCGGCTGCATCCCGGTGCTCAGCTGGGACACCTGAGCAGCGGTGTTTGAGCTTGATTGCCCAGTGCTTTGACTTACCGCGGCGGCTTGCGTCGGACCGGCCGAGTCGTTGGTAGTGCGCGGTGGCTCGGCAAACTGCGCCAGCCGAGAGGCACTCGCCGACGACGCGGTGTATGCGTACATTGCGACGGCATCCTGCGCCCACATCTCCATGTAGTGGGCTTCGGTGGCGGCGATCGCCGGAGTGTTCTGGCCGAGGATGTTGGTGGCGACCAAAGTCGCGAGCAGCGAGCGGTTGGCGGCGATCACCGGCGGCGGAACTGTCGCCGCGAACGCGGCCTCGTAGGCGCCGGCCGCGAGTTTGGCCTGGGCGCTCGTCTGCTCTGCTTGCGCGCCGGTGGCGTGGATCCACGCCACGTACGGTGCTGCCGCGGCCGCCATTGCGATGGATGAGGGGCCGGTCCACGGGCCCGTTGCGAGAGTTTCGATTGTCGAGCTGTAGGACGCCCCGGTGCTTTGCAGTTCCGCGGCCAATTCGTCCCACGCCGCCGCAGCGGCCAGCAGCGGCCCCGATCCCGCCCCGACGTACATCCGCCCCGAGTTGTATTCCGGCGGATAAGCCCCGAAATCCAACATCTAAAACCTCCGGTCCCTCTTCTGGCGGCCATGGTCGGCGCCGCTTCGCGACCCCGACATCGACAAAGTCGCGGAATTCATCGAATTCGCTACCGGATACATGCGCAGATTCCATGTGCTGCAGACAACAAAGCCATACCGCTCCTAGCTCTGGACCTGCGCCTAAATGGCGTGCGAACGACTAGTCAAGCAACGCTGCTATGCACTGACGATGGTGCCCATCCCTTATTTCGGTGGGCGGCCCGGTCAGGTAAATCTTTGTAACAAATAGATATCGCCGGCTTTGAGAGGCTGTGAGAGATCCGCGTCGTCACCACCGGATTAGTGGCCCAAATCACTTACGTCAGGCGTTAGTGGGCAGCATCCAGCCACAGTTCAAAGCAAATTAGAATTTAATCTGTAAGCGCACTAAATAACAATCTGTGGATCGGTGTCGTCGCCAATCGCATAGACCGAAAGCCGTATTTATCGTATCCCGTCGCGAATGTGACAACCTCCTGCATCAATATTTGTTGGTTGCGGGCCCCGAAATAGTCGGATCGGCATTTATGGTACCGGCGCCACTGGAAATCCGGCGCCGAAGTTCATTCGGTGCCTTCGGTCATTCTCCGGAATTCAGCTAAACCAATTCGGACCGACTGCGCCGTCGGCACTTGTTACTTTGCTATTCGTGGGCCGGACCTCCTGCCGATGCATGGGCTCGCCCGCGGGACGACCTGAGGCCGCGACCCAGCACCGCTGCAGAACTCCCGCGCGCCACCGCCCCACAAGCCTTCGGCCACAGGCGCATCAGACACGAGGGCCTGGTGCCCCGCCTCCTGCCAGGCGGCGTCCACGAAAACACGACACCGTGGGGATCCACGTCGCCGAACCGGGTCGTTGATCGTCAAACCGTTCTCCTCGAGTTCACCTATACGAAGTAGACGCGGCAAGTCTGCTGTGGCACTGATTAGCTACTGACAATTTCCTGTGGGGCCAT
>NZ_DASUHS010000105.1:0-2740 GCF_036273375.1 Mycobacterium sp.
TTCGCTTCGGTGCGGCCGGTTGCTGGGCGCGGTGACGCCGGATCGGGTAGCGGTCGCGGCCAGTGGGGGTCGGCTGCTGGCACCGGGATGGTCGTCACCCCGGGGCTGAGGCTGCGCAACACGAATCGCCCCTGACGCGCACCCGGCGTGATCGGTGATCCTCGCCAAGGCGACTGCCCGACAAACGGTTTCGGGCAGGCCTTCGATTGGAGAGGAGAACTGTCAGGTGTCGTTGGAAGAGCACAAGCGCCGCGAGCGGGCGCAGGCGATCGGGCTATTCCGGTATCAGCTGATCTGCCCGGCGCTGGACGAGGGGTTGTCCAGCAAGCAGCGTGGAAAGCTGGTGCGTGAGATCGCCGCCCGCGCCCATGCCGACCCGTTCGGCAACCAGGTGCGCATCTCGCGGGAGACGCTGGACCGCTGGATCCGCCGCTACCGGACCGGCGGGTTCGAGGCGCTGGTGCCCGCGCCGCGGCGGCTGGCCGCGCGTACCGACGCGCAGGTGCTGGAGCTGGCGGCGTCGCTGAAGCGGGAAAACCCCATCCGCACCGTCACGCAGGTGGCCCGGATCCTGCGCACCGCCACCGGGTGGGCGCCCTCGGAGTCGACCCTGTTGCGGCATTTCCACCAGCTGGAATTGATGGGCCCAGCCGCCGGCGAGGCCCCGGCGGTGTTCGGTCGGTTCGAGGCCGCCGACCCCAACGAGTTGTGGTGCGGTGACGCGCTGCATGGGCCGCGGGTCGGGGACCGCAAAACCTACCTGTTCGCTTTCCTCGACGACCACTCCCGGCTGGTGCCCGGTTACCGGTTCGGCTTCGCCGAAGACACCGTGCGCCTGGCCGCCGCGTTGCGCCCGGCGCTGGCCGCCCGCGGTGCCCCGGCCGGGATCTACGTGGACAACGGCAGCGCATTCTGTGATGCGTGGTTGTTGCGGGCATGCGCGAAACTCGGAGTGCGGCTGGTGCATTCGGCACCAGGGCGACCCCAAGGCCGGGGAAAGATCGAACGGTTTTTTCGCACCGTGCGCGAACAGTTCCTGGTGGAGGTGACCGACACCAGCAGTGAAGACCTCGCTGCCGCCGGCGTCGACCACGCCACCGCGTTATTGGAGCTCAACCGGCTGTTCGTTGCCTGGGTGGAAACCGAATACCACCGGCGGGTGCATACCGAGACCGGGCAGAGTCCGCTGGCCCGCTGGCAGGCCGGCTGGGAGCGGCTCGGGCGGACCCCGGCGATACCCACCGCCACTGATCTGACCGAAGCGTTCCTCTGGAGCGAGTGGCGCAGCGTCACCAAGACCGCCACCGTATCGCTGCACGCCAACACCTACCAGGTCGACTCGACCCTGGTCGGGCGGCGGGTGGAGCTGGTGTTCTCCCCGTTCGACCTGGAAACCGTCGAAGTCCGCTACCGCGACAAGTCGTATGGGAAAGCCCTGCCGCACACCATCTCCCGCCACGCCCACCCAAAGGCCCGACCCGAAACCCCCGAACCCGAGCCGCCAGCCGCGACCGGGATCGACTACTTGGCGCTGACCGCGGCCGCCCACCACCAACAGCTGCGCCGCGACGAACGTATCGGATATCACGCCCTCTACGGTGACAATGGCCAGATCCCCGGCCAGCTCAGCATCGACGACGTTGGTGGCCTCGACACAGAAGGTGGGGTGTCGTCGTGAGTATCCAACGGCTGCAATCACATTGGGGATTCACCCGGATGCCGTTCGGGCGCGACCTGGCACCAGCCATGCTGCACCGCCATGCCAGCCACGGCGAGGCCGTCGCCCGCATCACCTGGTGTGTGGACCAACGCGCGATCGGGGTGATCACCGGCGAGGTCGGCGCCGGCAAGACCGTAGCCGTGCGCGCAGCCAGCGCCAACCTGGATCCGTCCCGGCACGTGTTCATCTACCTGGCCAACCCCACCATCGGGGTGCGCGGCATGCTCACCCACATCGTGGCCACGCTCGGGCACACCCCCGCCTACCACAAATCCGCCCTGGCCCCCCAAGCCGCCGAAGCGCTGGCCACCGAGCACGCCGAACGGGGCCGCAACCCCGTCCTCGTGGTCGACGAAGCCCACCTGCTGGACAATCATCAGCTCGAAGCGATCCGGCTGTTGACCAACCACGACATGGACTCCGGATCCCCGTTCGCGGTCATCCTGATCGGCCAACCCACCCTGCGCCAGCGGCTCCGGCTGGGTGTGCTCGCCGCGCTGGATCAGCGCATCGCGATGCGCTACAGCATCGGCGGGATGAGCGCCGCCGACACCGCCGACTACATCGGTCATCACTGCAAAATCGCCGGACGGGCCGACACCCTATTCTCCGACGACGCGATCGGGCTGATCCATAACGCCTCGCGCGGGCACCCCCGCGCGGTCAATAACCACGCACTACATGCACTGACCGCCGCGTTCGCCGCCGATCACGCGATAGTCGACGAAAAGGCCGCTCGCATCGCGATCAGTGAAACCGCCGCGGACTGAACCCGATTCGCGTCAACCCGACCAGCACCGCATCAACACGACGGGCACCCCGTCACCACGCCCACCACGGCCCCGCTCATCACACCGAGCGGGGCCGTTCTCACATCCAGAACCTCATCAACCCCGATGACGCCATCATCGTCATCTTCAGTGACGGGCAACACAAGGCACCGAGAAGAATTCCGTCGATTGGCTCGACAAGACGATCACTCAGGAAGCCAAGACCATTCGTCGCCTCGCGTCCGAGGGA
>NZ_DASUHS010000106.1:0-18133 GCF_036273375.1 Mycobacterium sp.
AAGCGACCGTCGATGCGGCGGCGCAATCGCAGGACTGGGACGCGTGGGTCCAGCACTACACACCCGACGTCTTGTACATCGAACACGCGGCGGGCACCATGCACGGCCGCGATGAGGTCCGCGAGTGGATCAGCCGGACGATGGGTAGCTTTCCCGGCAGCCACATGGTCGCGTTCCCGTCGCTGTGGTCGGTGATCGACGAGCCCACGGGGCGCATCATCATGGAACTCGACAACCCGATGCGCGATCCCGGCGACGGCACTGTCATCGGCGCGACGAACATTTCGATCATCACCTACGCCGGCGATGGCCTGTGGCGTCAGCAGGAAGACATCTACAACCCGCTGCGCTTCGTGCAGGCCACGTTGAGGTGGTGCCGCAAGGCGCAGGAGCTCGGCACCCTCGACGAGGACGCCGCGCGTTTCATGGACCAGTACGGAGGGGCTCAGTGACCGCCAGACCCAAACTTGTGATCGGCGCCAACGGCTTTCTGGGTTCGCATGTGACCCGGCAACTCGTCACCGACGGTGCGGAAGTTCGGGCGATGGTGCGGCCGAACGCCAATACCCGCGCCATCGATGACCTTGTGCTGACCCGCTTTCACGGCGACGTGTTCGATACCGCCGTGCTGCAGGAGGCGATGGACGGTGTCGACGACGTCTACTACTGCGTCGTCGATACCCGCGCCTGGCTGCGCGATACCTCGCCGCTGTTTCGCACCAACGTCGAAGGGCTGCGCAACGTTCTCGATGTGGCCGTCACGCAACCCGCCCTGCGCCGGTTCGTCTTCACCAGCACCTACGCGACCGTCGGGCGGCGCCACGGACACGTCGCGACGGAAGAGGACATCATCGGCGCCCGCGGGGTATCGGACTACGTCCAGTCCCGGGTCCAGGCCGAGAACCTGGTGATGCGCTACGTGGCCGAGGCGGGGCTGCCCGCGGTGGCGATGTGCGTGTCGACGACATACGGCAGCGGCGACTGGGGCGGCACCCCGCACGGTGCGTTCATCGCCGGCGCGGTCTTCGGCAAGCTGCCCTTCACGATGGAGGGCATCGCGCTGGAAGTCGTCGGCGTCACCGACGCCGCCCGGGCCATGCTCCTGGCCGCCGAACACGGGCGCATCGGCGAGCGGTACCTGATCTCGGAGCGGATGATCGCGTTGAAGGACGTGGTCCGGATCGCGGCCGACGAGGCCGGCGTCCCCGCGCCGCGGCGCTCCATCTCCGTCCCGATGCTCTATGCGCTCGGCGCGCTGGGCGACCTGCGGGCCCGCCTCACCGGCAAGGACGCCGAACTCAGCCTCGCGTCGGTGCGCATGATGCGTGCCGAAGCGCCCGTCGACCACAGCAAGGCCGTTCGCGAATTGGGCTGGCAGCCGCGCCCGGTCGAGGAATCCATCCGCGAGGCGGCCCGATTCTGGGCGGCGATGCGAAATGCCAAGAGCAGGAGCACGACTCCCGGCTGAACGCCACGCCGACCGCTGTTCAGGACGCGGCGCGGCGCTGGACGTCGGTCTAGCCTCGGGCGGTGTGACTACCGCGCGAGTGCCTGTCGATCTCACCGGGGCACCCCAGACCATGTTGGCGACGTTCTACGCGAAGGCGCTGGACGCCGACTTCCCGAAGCCGATTCTGGGCGATCGGTACGCGAAGGAGATCGTCGAGCGCATCGACTACGACTGGAAGAAAACCACCATCACGCCGCGGCGGGCACCGTCGGTGACCACCCGGTCGGCGCACTTCGACCAGTGGACGCGCAAATTCCTTGCCGCGCATCCCCGTTCGGTCGTGTTGCACCTGGGCTGCGGGCTCGACAGCCGGTTTTTCCGCCTGCAGCCGGGCCCGGACGTCGACTGGTACGACGTCGACTACCCCGAGGTCGCAGCGCTGCGCACCCAGCTCTATCCCAGCCGCGACCACTATCGCGTCATTGCCGCCTCGGTCACCGACCCGGCATGGCTGGCGGAAATTCCCGCCGACCGTCCCACACTGGTGATCGGGGAGGGGCTGACCATGTACCTCACCGAGGAGGACGGCATCGCGCTGCTGCGCCGGGTAGTCGGCCGGTTCGGTTCGGGTGAGCTGCAGTTCGACGCGTTCAATTGGCTCGGGGTCAAGTCGCAGTGGCTCAACACCGTGGTGCGACGGTCGGGGTCCACGCTGCGCTGGGCGATCAACGGGCCCGACGACATCGTCGAAGCCGTGCCAGGGGTGCGGCTGCTGGCCTGGGAACGATGGTTCGAGTCGTACACCTTCGCGCAGTTGCCCCGCTCATCCCGAGCCTTGGGCAAGATCATGTCGGTGTTTCCCGCGGTGGCGAACATGGCGCAATACCACCGCTACGCATTCGGTCCGCCCGGACGGGAAGCCCTGACCACCGACGCGCGTTGAAAGACGGATAGACGTCTAAGGAGGAACCACCATGGCCCACCCGGAAATCAAAGAACCCAGCGCGGGGCACCCCATCACCATCGAGCCGACGAAGGGGCGGGTGCAGGTCCGCGTCAACGGCGAGCTCGTCGCCGACACCACCGCAGCACTGGAATTACGCGAAGCCACTTTGCCCGCGGTGCAATACATTCCGATGGCCGACGTGGTGCAGGATCGGCTCACCCCGACGGAGACCAGCACGTACTGTCCCTTCAAGGGCGACGCGAGCTACTACAGCGTGACCACCTCGGCCGGCGACACCGTCGACGATGTGATCTGGACATATGAGCAGCCGTATCCGGCCGTCGCGGCGATTGCCGGGCATGTGGCGTTCTACCCCAATAAGGCCGACATCAGCGTCTCGGCTCAGTAGGGAATCCACCCGGGAAGTGCGGTCGCGGCCGCACTGGTGTCGCTGTACAGCCGCATGGAGACGATCAACCCGTCGCGGGTGTCGAAGATGCACACGAACGGGCTGTCGTACTCCACGCCGTCGGACGTGGTGCCGGTGGCCTGCGCCTCCACCACCACGGTCTCTCCCTCGTTGACGCAGCGCACCAGGTCGATGGTCAGTTCGAGGTCTTGTTTGCGTCGCTCGATGCCACGCCGAAATGCGTCCTTGTCGCAGGGAGTGCGCGTGTAGAGGGTCCAGTAGGTGAAGTCATCACTGAGCAGGGTGAAGCCCTCGTCCAGATCGCCGCCGTCGCTGGTGCTCTGCAGAAACATCCAGGCCAGTTCGCCCTGCGGGTCGTCGAACGGCGTCATCACAACGCAATATTGACTTGGGACGCAGTTCACGGTCAATCACAGCAGTCGGAGTCATCAGGTGAAGAGCACGCGCACCGTCGTGTTTCCAGGAGCCGTCAGCTTCGGGCACACGTTGGCGCCGCTTCGCCGCGGCCTCGGTGATCCGTGCTTCCGGGCGCCCGGCGACGGCTCGATCTGGCGCACCAGTCTGCTGCCCAGCGGATCCGTCACGGCACGGATCAGCCGCATCGCCCCCAATGCCGCGCTCGGTGTGGCGTGGGGCACCGGCGCGCAGGAGTTCATCGAAACGCTGCCCGCCATGCTGGGTCTCGAGGACGACGCCTCGGACTTCGTGCCGCGGCATCCGACGGTTGCGGCCGCCTACCAACGGGTTCCGCACTTGCGCCTGGGCCGCACCGGGCTGGTGCTGGAGGCCCTGATCCCGGCGATCATCGAGCAGCGGGTGCCCGGCGCCGATGCGTTTCGCTCCTGGCGGGTGCTGGTGTCGAAGTATGGGACGCCCGCGCCGGGACCGGCGCCGGAGGGGATGCGAGTCATGCCGCCGGCGCAGGTATGGCGACATATCCCGTCGTGGGAGTTTCATCGTGCCAACGTCGACCCGCGGCGGGCGCAGACCGTGGTGACCTGTGCGCGGCGGGCTTCCTCGCTGGAAAGGTTGGTGTCGCGGCCGCCGGTGCAGGCACGTGAGGCCCTGATGTCGCTGCCGGGGGTGGGGGAGTGGACCGCCGCCGAGACCGCACAACGCGCCTTCGGCGACGCCGACGCTGTGTCGGTGGGCGACTATCACATTCCCAAAATGATCGGCTGGACATTGCTGGGCCGGCCCGTCGACGACGCGGGCATGCTCGAACTGCTCGCGCCGATGCGACCCCACCGCCAGCGCGTGGTCCGGTTGCTCGAAGCCAGCGGACTGGCGTACGAACCCCGCCGCGGCTCGCGGCTGCCGGTGCAGCAAATCCACTCGCTTTGATCCGTCGCGTTTTTCGGTGTGGCCATCGGGTACCCACCACCGCAAGGAGCAGTGTGCGAACCCATGGAAGGAAGCTGGAAATAAGCAATGACTCAGTTCACAATCCCGGGATTGACCGATAAGCAGGCGGCGCGGCTCACCGAACTGCTGCAAAAGCAGCTGAGCACCTACAACGATCTTCATCTGACGCTGAAGCACATTCACTGGAACGTGGTTGGCCCGAACTTCATCGGCGTGCACGAGATGATCGATCCGCAAGTGGACGCGGTGCGCGGGTTTGCCGACGATGTTGCCGAACGCATTGCGGCCCTTGGTGCTTCGCCGCAGGGCACCCCCGGCGCCATCATCAAGGACCGGTCGTGGGACGACTACTCGGTCGGCCGAGACACGGTACAGGCGCACTTGGCCGCGCTGGACCTCGTCTACACCGGTGTCATCGAGGACATCCGCCAATACATCGAGGAGACAGACGAGCTCGACCAGGTGACCCAGGACCTGCTGATCGGCCAGGCAGGCCCGCTGGAGAAGTTCCAATGGTTCGTCCGCGCGCACCTGGAAAGCGCCGGCGGGGAGCTGGCGCACAAGGGCAAGAGCACTGAGAAGGACGCCGCAAGCAGCGCCCGTGGCAAATCCTGAGAACCTTCGTACTGCGTAAACTCCGCGCATTCGCCCCGGCACCTTTGTGCCGGGGCGAATGTTCCACTCTCGCGAGCGTCTCCTCCTCGGAATAAGTGGACCATAGTCCGGTTATATAGGGCATCCACTAATGAGGAGGCCAGATGCCTGCAGTCACGGCTAACACGCTGACGTTGCCACGAGTCAGCGGTCCCGGCCCCGCCGACACCGAGCGGCCGGTCCGATCGATCACCACCGGCCCTCGCGGCTACGAGGGTGAGGGTTTCCCGGTTGTGCGCGCTTTTGCGGGAGTCGGCACGGCCGCGCTCGACCCCTTCGTGCACATGGACCAGATGGGCGAGGTCGAATACCAGCCGGGGGAGCCCCGGGGCACCGACTGGCATCCGCACCGCGGCTTCGAAACCGTGACCTACATGCTCGACGGGAAGTTTGCGCACCAGGACTCCCACGGCGGTGGCGGCCTGATCGCTGACGGTGCGACGCAGTGGATGACAGCCGGCTCGGGCATCCTGCACATCGAGACGCCGCCGGCCGAGCTGGTCGACAGTGGCGGGCTCTTCCACGGCGTCCAACTCTGGGTGAACCTGCCGAAGAAAGACAAGTTCGCACCCCCGCGGTATCAGTCGATCGAAGGCGGCGACGCCGCGTTGCTCGCATCCGACGACGGCGGAGCGCTGATCCGCATCATCGCCGGCGAGATCGACGGGCACCGGGGCCCCGGTGTCACCCACACGCCGATCACCCTCGCGCACGCGACGATCGAGAACGGGGCGCGGCTCAACATTCCGTGGCGGCGCGACTTCAATGCCCTGGTCTATGTGTTGTCCGGCAGCGGGTACGTCGGCCCAGTCGCCCATCCGATCCACCAGGGGCAATTAGCGGTCCTGGGGCCCGGCGATCGGATCACTGTGGGAACCCAGCAGGTCCCGGATTCCGGCCGGACACCAGGAACCATTGATTTGCTGCTTCTGGGTGGGCGGCCGATTCGCGAGCCGGTATTCCACTACGGGCCTTTCGTAATGAACAGTCGCGCGGAATTGATCGAGGCGCTCGAGGACTACCAGGCGGGAAAGTTTGGCAGCATTCCGCCAAATGCGCTAATGCCGCACCACGGCGGTGGCACACTTTAGCAATGCTTCCACGGGGGACCCGCAGGCCGGGGCGACCTCCTGCCGCGAAGGCCGACGAGACGCGGCAACGAATAATTCAAGCTGCTCGTTTGGTGTTCAGCGAACGTGGCTACGACGGCGCGACGTTCCAGGCCATCGCTGCGCGCGCCGACCTCACCCGGCCTGCCATCAACCATTACTTCTCAAGCAAACGGGCGCTTTATCGCGAAGTTCTGCAAGACACCAACGAATCCGTCATCGGGGCCGGCATCAAACAGGCACAACGCGAACCCACCCTGGCGGCGCAGTTGACGGCATTCATCTCCGAAGCGACGAGAGCCAATTCTAAGAACCCTGCCGGATCCGCTTTTTTAGTCACGGGCGTACTGGAATCGCAGCGCCATCCGGATTTGATCGGAAGTGACGACGATTCCGTTCGGCTTGCCCGAGATTTTCTTCTGGGTGTCATCAACGACGCGATCGAGCGCGGCGAAATCATCGCCGGCGTCGAGGCGTCGGCATTGACCGAGGCACTGCTGGTGCTGGTCTGCGGGGTCGGTCTCTATGCGGGCTATATCGAGAGCCCCGAGAACCTGCTGGCGCTCGTCGGTGTAATGCGCCAGCTCCTGGAAGGCGCGCTCCGGCAGCCAGAGGCTTAGCGCTCGTCGGCGCGCAGTGAAGTTGCGCACAAAGCGTATAGGCTAACTAACTTATCCCGGTACCATGGTCCGGATATGACTGATCTGGATGCCTCGTTGCCGCCTTCCGTACGGTCTGCCGGCGACAGCTGGGCCATCACTGAACTCGTCGGCGCCACCGCGCTGGGCGTCGCCGCGTCGCGTGCGGCGGAAACCGCCGGACCCGATCCGCTGATCCGGGACGACTTCGCGCGACTGCTGGTGTCGGCCGCCGGCCCGGCGTGGGCGCGGCTGGCCGACCCGGAGCTCGCCTGGCTCGACGGTGATGAGCACGGACAGCGCTCGCATCGATGCGGTATCGACTACCAGGCCGTGCGCACCCACTTCTTCGACGAGTACTTCGGGAACGCCGCCGGCGCCGGGATCCGGCAGGTGGTGATTCTGGCCGCCGGGCTGGACTCGAGGGCTTACCGGTTGGACTGGTCGGCCGGCACCACGGTCTACGAGATCGACCAGCCCCAGGTGCTGGAATACAAGACCGACATCCTGCAGCAGCACGGCGCCGTGCCGTCCGCTATCCGGCATCCCGTCCCGGTGGACCTGCGTGACGATTGGCCCGCGGCCCTGACCGCCTCAGGATTCGACCGCACCCAACCCACCGCGTGGCTGGCCGAAGGGCTGCTCCCGTACCTGCCCAGCGACGCTCAGGACCGGCTGTTCGAGATGGTCACCGCGCTCAGCGCGCCGGACAGTCAGATCGCGATCGAGATGTTCGGCTTGAACTCCCGGAGCAACTCGCAGCGCTGGCTGCGGATGCGGGACCGGCTCGGTTTGGATGTCAATGTCCAGGCGCTGACCTACCACGAGCCGGACCGTTCCGACGCGGCCGCGTGGCTGGCCGACCACGGCTGGCGCGTGCACAGCGTGAGCAACCGCGACGAGATGGCCCGGCTGGGCCGTCCGGTACCCGAAGACCTGACCGACGAAGCGGTCCGCAGCACGCTGCTGCGGGCGCGTCTCGGCAAGCCCACCACCTGACCAGGGATCGATCCAAGGAGCACCGCCATGAGTTCACTGCGCACCCACGATGACACCTGGGACATCAAGAGCAGCGTCGGCACCACCGCGGTGATGGTGGCCGCGGCGCGCGCCGTCGAGACCGAACGTCCCGACGCGCTCATCCGCGACCCCTACGCCAAGCTCCTGGTCACCAATTCCGGTGCCGGCGTCCTGTGGGAGGCCATGCTGGACCCGGAGATCGCGGCCAAGGTCGAAGCCCTGGACGAAGAGTCCGCGGCGCACCTGCACCACATGCGCGGCTACCAAGCGGTGCGGACGCATTTCTTCGACACCTTCTTCACCGATGCCGTAGCCGCCGGTATCCGCCAGATCGTGATCCTGGCGTCGGGGCTGGACTCCCGCGCGTACCGGCTGGACTGGCCGGCCGGCACCACGGTCTACGAGCTCGACCAGCCCGAGGTGCTGGCCTACAAGTCGACCACGCTGGCCCAGAACGGGGCCACGCCCTCGGCCGATCGCCGCGAAGTCGCCATCGACCTGCGCCAGGACTGGCCCGCCGCGCTGCGTGCTGCGGGCTTCGACCCCACCCAGCGCACCGCCTGGCTGGCCGAGGGCCTGCTGATGTACCTGCCGGCCGAGGCCCAGGACCGGTTGTTCACCCTGATCGGCGAGCTGAGTCCGGCCGGAAGCCGCGTCTCGGCGGAAACCGCACCCAATCACGCCGACGAGCGGCGCCAGCAGATGCGGGAACGGTTCAAGAAGGTCGCCGACGAGATCGGCATGGAGCAGACCCTCGACGTCGGCGAGCTGATGTATCGCGACGACCACCGCGCCGACGTCACCGACTGGCTCAACGAACACGGTTGGCGTGCGACGGCCGAGCACTCGACCGCCGCGATGCGCCGGCTGGGCCGCTGGATCGAGAACGTCGCGCTGGCCGACGACAAGGACGCTTTCTCCGATTTCGTGGTCGCCGAGCGGCTGTAAGGGCGCGCAACGCTTCGTGACTGCAACACCCGTCCTAGGTACGTCGTAACGCGCCCGACTTCGTCGACCCGTCGCACGTTCACTGTTGGCTCGCGGCTGCGGTTACCGGGAATTCGCCTGGTCATCGGGAACAATGGTCACTCATTATGGGCGGCGGATCCGATCAAACACACCGCTGGGTGCTGAGAAAAGGCCGGTCGGTCGCCGCCACCGCTTCGGCGTTCGTCATGGCGATCACCGGTATGGGGTGGACGGGTTATCACACGGCCCTGGGCAAGATCATCATTTCGCACGCGCTACCGAATGCGGCGACGACGCTGGACGGCAACCAGAACATCCTGCTGATGGGTCTGGACAGCCGGCTGGACCAGAACGGCAAGCCCCTGCCTCAAGAGATCTATGACGCGCTGCATGCCGGCGACGAGAGCTCGGGCGGCTACAACGCCAATGTCCTTATCGTCGTGCATATTTCGGACGGCGACGGGCCGGTCACCGCGATATCGATTCCGCGCGACGACTACGCGGAGTTACCGGGATGCCCGGGGTCGGTCTGCGCCGGCAAGATCAAGCAGGCATACGGGCTTGCCTATCAACAGTCGCTGAATTCGCAGGCGGCCGGGAATTCGGGTGGGCCGGGTGCCAACAATTTGACGGCTCGCGAGCAGACCGCCCGCGAGGCCGGCCGCAAGGCCGAGATCAACGCGGTCAAAGACTTTCTGGGCATCTCGGTCGACCACTTCGTCGAGGTCACATTGGGCGCGTTCTTTCAAATCGCCAAGGCCGTCGAGCCGGTCACCGTGTGCCTCAACGCCGATACACGGGACAGCTATTCGGGTGCCGACTTCCACCAAGGGGTTCAGCACATCGATGCCGCGGACGCGATGGCCTTCGTGCGGCAGCGACGCGACGAAACCGACGGCTCCTTCACCGATTTCGACCGCACGCGGCGACAGCAGGCGTTCCTGGTGTCGTTGGTCGACGCGGCTCGCAGCGGCGGTGCGCTTTCCACCGTGAGCGGGCTGCGCAAACTGCTGCAGGTCGCCCGCGACAATGTCGCCGTCGACGACGGGCTGGACGTCATGGAATTCGCCTCCCGGGCCTCGCAATTGAGCGAGCGCCCGCTGTCGCTCTACACCCTGCCGATCGCCGGCTTCGGTAAAGACGCCAACGGGTCCGACATCAACCAGGTCGACCTTCCGACCATCCGGCGCATCGTCAACGAGCGCTTCATGTCGGACACACCGGTCGCGCTCGAAGCCGCCTCACCGAACACCCAGCCGCCGTTGGCCGAACCCGCGATTCTCGACGTCGTCAATGCCACCTCACGTGACGGGCTTGCGGGCGCCATCGAGGAGGCCTTCGCCGGCCGCGGCTTCACCCGTGGCAGCGCCACGACCGCGGCGGTCCCGGCCGACGACAGCATCATCGAATTCGGCCCCGGGGCCGACCGGGCCGCCCAGGTCCTCGCCGATCAACTGCACGTGCCGGCGACCACGAACAACACCGTGGCGGCCGGGACGGTCCGGCTGACCGTGGGAACGCAATTTCCCGCCGCCGACTACCTCGCCCACCCCGGTGCAACGACCGACCCGTCCGGGTCCGGGCAGGTGAGTGCGGTGGCCGCCACCGGCGCCGGCGACCGCGCCCCGGCGCCGACCGACCTCAGCCAGATGAGCGCGGCGAACGTCCCCTGTGTGAAGTAACCGCACCGGTCATCGCGCCTGCGCGCCGGGCTCGCAACGATCTGACCCGGCGAGAACGGGGTTGGCCGGATCCTTCCTACTGCTCTCCCAACCGGATGGTTAGTATCGCGGTTATCACCGATGAGCGGCCGCCGCGCAGCGGGACTCTGCTCGGGAAGGACAATGATGACCACCGAATCGGTTGCATCGAACACATCGGACTCCACCAACGGGACCGCACCGGCCGATATCCCCGCCACGGTCGCCCGGCTTCGTCAGACCTTCGCCACCGGACGCACCCGCGACATCGAATGGCGGAAACGCCAGCTGCTGCAGCTGGCCAAGCTGATGGACGAGAACGAGGGCGCGATCGCGGCAGCGCTGGCCGAAGACCTGGACCGCAGTCCATTCGAGGCCTTCATCGCCGACATCGCCACCACCGCCGGTGAGGCGAAGTACGCCGCCAAGAAGGTGCGCCGGTGGACGAAGCGCAGATACCAGTTGCTCGAGATGCCGCAGCTGCCGGGCCGCGGCTGGATCGAGTACGAGCCCTACGGCACCGTGCTGATCATCGGCGCGTGGAACTACCCGTTCTACCTGACCCTGGGTCCGGCCGTCGGCGCGATCGCCGCGGGCAATGCCGTCATCCTCAAGCCATCGGAAATCGCCGCGGCGTCCGCGCATTTGATGGCGGAGCTGGTGCCGAAATACCTGGATAACGACGCGATCGCGGTGGTCGAGGGCGACGGCGCGACCAGCCAGGAGCTGATCGGGCAGGGCCTGGACCGCCTGCTGTTCACCGGCGGCACCGAGATCGGCCGCAAGGTGTACGAGGGCGCGGCGCCACACCTGACCCCGTGCACGCTGGAGCTCGGCGGCAAGAGCCCGGTGATCGTGGCGGCCGACGCCGACATCGATGTGGCGGCCAAGCGCATCGCCTGGATGAAACTGCTGAACGCCGGCCAGACGTGCGTCGCGCCCGATTATGTGTTGGCGGACATCAAGATTCGTGACGAGCTGGTGAGCAAGATCGGCGCCGCCGTCACGAAGTTCACGGCGGACAAGCCCGACGGCATGCGGATCGTCAATCAGCGGCAGTTCGACCGGATCACCAGCTACCTGGCCGGCGGGGACGGCAACGTCGTCGTCGGTGGCAAGAGCGACGCGTCGAGCCTGCGCATCCAGCCCGCCGTCGTGGTGGACCCCGACCCGGACGGCCCGCTGATGCAGAACGAGATCTTCGGGCCGGTGCTGCCGATCATCACGGTCCAATCACTGGATGACGCAATACGTTTCGTCAACTCGCGGGCCAAGCCGCTGTCGGCGTACCTGTTCACCAAGACGCGCGAGACGCGCGAACGGGTGATCAAGGAGGTGCCCGCCGGCGGCATGCTGGTCAACCACCTCGCCTTCCAGGTGTCGACGGCCAAGCTGCCCTTTGGTGGCGTCGGCGCGTCGGGCATGGGTGCTTACCACGGCAAGTTCGGCTTCGAGGAGTTCAGCCACCGCAAGTCGGTGCTGACCAAGCCGACCCGCCCCGACCTGTCCAGCTTCATCTACCCGCCCTATACCGACCGCGCCATGAAGATGGCCCGCCGGATGTTCTAGGGATCGTTGTCCCGCACCAAATCGCTTGCTAGACGGAATTTTTCACATCAGAGAGGAACCTTATGCCCGGAGTGCAGGATCGCGTCATCATCGTCACCGGAGCCGGTGGAGGACTGGGCCGTGACTACGCCCTGACCCTCGCCAAGGAGGGCGCCAGCGTCGTCGTCAACGACCTCGGCGGTTCGCGCGACGGCACCGGCGCCGGCCACAATATGGCCGACGATGTGGTGAAGGAGATCAAGGACGCCGGCGGGCGGGCGGTCGCCAACTACGACAGCGTTTCCGAGTCCGAGGGCGCCGAGAACATCATCAAAACCGCGCTCGACGAATTCGGCGCCGTGCACGGCGTGGTCAGCAACGCCGGCATCCTGCGCGACGGCACCTTCCACAAGATGTCCTACGAGAACTGGGACGCCGTGCTCAAGGTGCACCTCTACGGTGGCTACAACGTCA
Source organism: Mycobacterium sp. (assembly GCF_036273375.1). Classification (GTDB taxonomy): domain Bacteria; phylum Actinomycetota; class Actinomycetes; order Mycobacteriales; family Mycobacteriaceae; genus Mycobacterium. The sequence goes on from NZ_DASUHS010000106.1 coordinate 12,304, forward strand.
TCCGCGCCGCGTGGCCGCACTTCCGTGAGCAGAGTTATGGCCGCGTGGTCGTCGCCACCTCTACCAGCGGGCTGTTCGGCAACTTCGGCCAAACCAACTACGGTGCGGCCAAACTCGGCCTGGTCGGCTTGATCAACAGCCTGGCGCTGGAGGGTGCGAAGTACAACATCCACGCCAACGCGGTCGCCCCAATCGCGGCGACCCGGATGACCGAAGACATCCTTCCCAAGGAAGTTCTCGAGAAGCTGACGCCCGAGTACGTCGCTCCGGTGGTGGCCTACCTCTGCACCGAGGAAAACCCGAACAGCGCTTCGGTTTTCGTGGTCGGTGGCGGCAAGGTGCAGCGCGTCGCGCTGTTCCAGAACAAGGGCGTCAACTACGAAAAGCCGCCGACGGTGGAGGACATCGCCTCCCAGTGGGGTGAGATCACCGATCTGTCCACGGCAAAGCAGGCCGACTTCAAGCTGGGGTAAGCCAGTTGCGATCGGGTGGTCAGCGAGTCACGCGAGCAACTCGCCGCGCAGGCGTTCGACGTCCGCCTCGCTGACACCCGCGTCGCGCAGGTAGTCATCCAGCGACCCGAACTCCTCGTCGATGGTGTGGCGTGCGGCGTCCAGGTACTCCGGCCGTACGCCGAGCACTCCGTCGGACAGGCGGGCCTCGGTGAACGTGACGACCTCCGGCGTGAGCTCGACATCGGAGCGCTGCTGGATCATCTCGGAGATATGGTCTCGGAGCTGGGGAACCGCGGCGTTGCTGCGCAGGTAGTCGGCGACGATGGTGTCGCGGTCGACGCCGAGCACTTCCAGCACCGTGGCGATAACGAAACCGGTGCGGTCTTTGCCCGCGAAGCAGTGCGTGAGCACCGGACGCCCGGCACCAAGCAACGAGAAGACTTGCCGCACAGCGCGTTGCGCCCCGTTGCGCGTCGGAAACTGCCGGTACTCCTCGATCATGTGGCGGACGGCGGCCTCGTTGACGGACTCGTCGGACTGGCTGGCGTCGCCTTCGAATAGGCGTCGGAATGCGTGTTCGTGCGGGGCTTCGTCGTCGCTTGGTTCATCGTCGCCGAGGTCGGGGAGGGGGAGCCGGTGAATCTCGATGCCGTCGGGAACCAACCCCGGACCGCGCCGGGCGACTTCCTGGTTCGCCCGCAGGTCGGCGACGTCGGTGATACCCAACTCGCGCAGCGTTGCGCGTCCGGCGTCGTCGAGCCGGCTCAGCTCACCGGACCGGAACAGCCGTCCGGGCCGCAGCGCGGGCGTGCCGTCGGCGACATCGCGAAAGTTCCACGCGCCGGACAGTTCTCGCACGGCCTCAGTCATGCGTGGTGACCGCCGCGGCGAGCGCAGATTTTTCCCTGCCGAGCTCGGCGCGCGCGATGGTCCGCATGTGCACCTCGTCGGGGCCGTCGAAGAGCCGCATGGCTCGGTGCCAGGCGTACAGGCGGGCCAGCGCAGTGTCCTCGCTGACGCCCGCGGCCCCGTGCACCTGGATGGCGCGGTCGATCACGTTGCACGCCACCTGCGGCGCGACCGCCTTGATCTGCGAGACCAACGTGTGGGCGGCCTTGTTGCCATGCTGATCGATGGTCCATGCGGCCTTCTCGCAGAGCAGCCTGGCCTGGTCGATCTCGTTGCGGGACTTGGCAATCGACTCCCGCACCACGCCCTGGTCGGCCAGCGGACGGCCGAACGCCACCCGCTTGGAGGCCCGGTCCACCATGAGCGCCAGCGCCCGCTCGGATCCGCCCAGCGCGCGCATGCAGTGGTGGATGCGGCCCGGCCCCAGCCGTGCCTGCGCGATGGCGAAGCCGCCACCCTCCTCGCCCAGCAGGTTGGTGACCGGCACCCGGACGTCGTCGTAGATGATCTCGCAGTGTCCGGGCTGGTCCTGAAAGCCGAAGACAGTGGTCGAGCGGACCACCGTGACGCCCGGCGTATCGATGGGCACCAGCACCATCGACTGCTGCTGATGGCTGGCCGCATCGGGGTTGGTGCGCCCCATCACGATCAGGATCCTGCAGCGGGGATCCGCCGCGCCTGAGGTCCACCACTTGTGGCCGTTGATCACGTAATCGCCGCCGTCGCGGACGATGGAGGTCTCGATATTGCGGGCGTCGCTGCTGGCGACCGCGGGCTCGGTCATCGAGAAGCCGCTGCGGATCTCGCCGTTCAGCAATGGCTCCAGCCATTGCTTGCGTTGCTGCTCGGTGGCGAACAGGTGCAGGGTCTCCATGTTGCCGGTGTCGGGTGCCGCGCAGTTTAGCGCCTCGGGGGCGATTTCCAGGCTCCAGCCGGTGATCTCGGCCAGCGGCGCGTACTCCAAGTTGCTCAGGCCCGACTCCGCCGGCAGGAAGAGATTCCACAGCCCGTGCGCCCGGGCTTTGACTTTGAGTTCTTCGATGACGGGCGGGACCGTGTGGTCGTGCGGGCCGGCTTCGTCGCGGTATTTGTCGTATTCGGCCTCGGCCGGGAAGACGTACTCCGTCATGAAGTCGGACAGTCGCTTGTGGTAGTCGCTGGCTTTGGCCGACATCGCGAAGTCCATGCCCGTCACGATAGGACACGTGTCGAGTCGCTGCGTTTCCGGTCGTCAGCGCAATGCTTACGCTGCGGTGAAAACGTGCCGGCGGGGGCGCACGATAGGCGGTATGAGTGAAGCGCGCCCCCCGTTCCCGCCGTTCACCCGGGAAACGGCGATCCGAAAGGTGCAAGCGGCCGAGGACGCGTGGAATACCTGCGATCCTCGACGCGTCAGCCTGGCCTACACGGTCGATTCGCAATGGCGCAATCGCGGCGAACACGTCGTGGGCCGCGACGAGATCGTCGCGTTTCTAACCCGCAAGTGGCAGCGCGAGCTCGATTACTCGCTTCGCAAGAGCCTCTGGGGCTTTCACGACAACCGCATCGCGGTGCGGTTCCAATACGAGTGCCACGACCAGTCCGGCCGGTGGTATCGCAGCTATGGCAACGAGCTGTGGGAGTTCACCGAGTCGGGATTGATGGCGCGCCGCGAAGCGAGCATCAACGACGTGCCGATCGACGAATCGCAGCGCCGCCACTTCGGGCCCCGGCCGGAATCCGAACACGGGCACGACATCCCGCTTTGGTAGCCGCGGCGGCGACGATGCGCCGGGCGTACCCGGTGTGGAGGAGTCGTGCAAGCGAATCTGGCGCAACAACGCCGTCTTGTGACCTCACAACGGCGCGGGCGCTACTGCATCGCCTCGCGGCGGCGAACCATCGACCGGAGGGTCGATCGCCGGCGGCCAGGGTATGCGGCCTCGGGTGGCCCGGAGCCGATCACACGTCCAGGGTGAAACCTGGTTAAGGTAGCGAAGCGCGCGGCCGAGCCAGCGCCACGCCCATCGGCAGGGACAGTACGGGAAAGTACGGAAAGTAGATGTACGCGCCATGACAAATGCGCAGACGACGGTAGGAGTGGTCGCCGAATCCGGTGCCGACGAGCGGCGGGTCGCGCTGGTGCCGAAGGCGGTCGCGTCGCTGGTGAGCAGCGGCGTGGCGGTGGTGGTCGAGTCCGGTGCGGGCGAACGGGCCCTGCTGCCCGACGCGTTGTACACCGAGGCCGGGGCCAGCATCGGGGACGCCTGGGCCGCCGAGGTGGTGGTCAAGGTCGCGCCGCCCACCCAGGCCGAGGTCGCCAAGCTGCGCAGCGGCCAGACGCTGATCGGTTTCCTCGCCCCCCGCAACGCGGACAATTCGATCGGCGCCCTGAAGCAGGCCGGCGTGCAGGCGTTCGCACTCGAGGCCATTCCCCGGATCTCCCGGGCTCAAGCGATGGACGCGCTGTCGTCGCAGGGCAACGTGTCCGGCTACAAAGCCGTGCTGCTGGCGGCGTCGGAGTCGACCCGGTTCTTCCCGATGCTGACGACGGCGGCCGGCACCGTGAAGCCCGCCACCGTGCTGGTGCTCGGCGTGGGCGTGGCCGGGCTGCAGGCGCTGGCGACGGCCAAGCGGCTGGGCGCGCGCACCACCGGTTACGACGTGCGCCCCGAGGTGGCCGACCAGGTGCGCTCGGTGGGCGCGCAGTGGCTCGACATCGGCATCGACGCCTCCGGTGAGGGCGGCTACGCCCGTGAGCTCACCGACGAGGAGCGCGCCCAGCAGCAGAAGGCCCTGGAAAAGGCGATCAGCGGATTCGACGTCGTGATCACCACGGCGCTGGTCCCGGGACGCCCGGCGCCGCGTCTGGTCACCGGGGCCGCGGTGGAGGCGATGAAGCCCGGCAGCGTGGTGGTGGACCTGGCCGGCGAGACCGGGGGTAATTGCGAGCTCACCGAGCCCGGACAGACGGTCGTCCGCCACGACGTCACCATCGCGTCGCCCTTGAACCTGCCGGCGACCATGCCCGAACATGCCAGCGAGCTCTACAGCAAGAACATCACCGCATTGCTGGAACTGCTGCTCACCGACGGCAAGCTGGCCCCCGACTTCGACGACGAGGTCGTCGCGGACTCCTGCGTGACGCGCGCCGGCGCCGGCGACGATGCAGAGCGTAGCGATGCTGACAAGCGGCGCACGACGGGCTGAGAGGACTACATGTACGACGAGCTATTGGCCAACCTGGCGATCCTGGTGCTCTCCGGATTCGTCGGGTTCGCGGTCATCTCCAAGGTGCCCAACACACTGCACACCCCGCTGATGTCGGGCACCAACGCCATCCACGGCATCGTGGTGCTGGGCGCCCTGGTGGTGTTCGGCTCGGTTGAGCATCCCTCGCTGGCGGTGCAGATCATCCTGTTCGTCGCGGTGGTGTTCGGCACGCTGAACGTCATCGGCGGGTTCATCGTCACCGACCGGATGCTGGGCATGTTCAAGGGCAAAAAGAAGCCAGTGCCCGCCAAAAGTGAGGAGCCGGCGGCCAAATGAACTACCTGGTAATCGGCCTCTACATCATTTCGTTCGCCCTCTTCATCTATGGCTTGATGGGTCTGACCGGACCCAAGACGGCGGTGCGGGGCAACCTGATCGCCGCGGTGGGTATGGCATTGGCGGTGGCGGCGACCCTGATCAAGATCCGCCACACCGACCAGTGGGTGCTGATCATCGCCGGGCTGGTGGTGGGTGTCGTGCTCGGCGTCCCGCCGGCCCGCTACACCAAGATGACGGCCATGCCGCAGCTGGTGGCGTTCTTCAACGGCGTCGGCGGTGGCACGGTCGCGTTGATCGCGCTTTCGGAATTCATTGATACCAGCGGCTTTTCGGCCTTCCAGCACGGCGAGTCGCCGACCGTGCACATCGTGGTGGCCTCGTTGTTCGCCGCGATCATCGGCTCGATCTCGTTCTGGGGATCGATCATCGCGTTCGGCAAGCTGCAGGAGATCATCTCCGGATCGCCGATCGGCTTCGGCAGGGGGCAGCAGCCGATCAATCTGCTGCTGCTGGCCGGCGCGGTGGCGGCCGCGGTGGTGATCGGACTGCACGCACATCCCGGCAGTGGCGGGGCACCGCTGTGGTGGATGATCGGGTTGCTCGCCGCAGCGGGCGTGCTGGGCTTGATGGTGGTGCTGCCCATCGGCGGCGCCGACATGCCCGTGGTCATCTCGCTGCTGAACGCGATGACCGGGTTGTCGGCCGCGGCTGCGGGGTTGGCGTTGAACAACACCGCGATGATCGTCGCGGGCATGATCGTCGGCGCGTCGGGTTCGATCCTGACCAACCTGATGGCCAAGGCGATGAACAGATCCATCCCCGCGATCGTGGCGGGTGGATTCGGTGGCGGGGGCGTCGCGGTCGGCGGTGGCGATGACGGCGACAAGCACGTGAAGTCGACGTCTGCGGCCGACGCCGCCATTCAAATGGCGTAC